>NZ_JABXEM010000122.1:0-31633 GCF_013372595.1 Myxococcus sp. AM011 | reverse complement strand
TAGCGAGGGGGCTGGCCGGGCCGGGTCGCCGCTGGGGGCGGTGGCTCATCGGGGCCAGGGTCTGGCGGAGGCAGGTGCAACAGCAGCTCGCCGGTGGCGAGGCCGGGGACCTCGTGCGAGAGCGAGCCGTCGGACGCGGTCGTGCCGCAGTGCTCGGTGCGTCCCACCCGGAGGACGTATTCACGTCCCGCGTAGGGCCTCTCCCTCGGGTCCAACAGGATGATGTGCAGGCGCCGTTGCTTCAGCGTGAAGGTGCTCGTGTTGCCTGTCCGGATCGGTGCCGTCCTCGGACTGACCATGCCGCGTCCCCCGTGCTTCGACTCGCCCAGGTGCCGTCACCGTGATGCCGTTGTTGCCAAAATAAGCGCAGTCCACCTGAACCCGGAATCACGTGACAGTGAGGAATCCACAATTCTGTCGGTTGGGTGAAACCCGCCGAACCTGCCAGGTCATGGAGGCGACGTGCCCATGGCCTGGTGGGTAGGGCGAGTGATCGCTGCTCGACGCGGTGTGTGCCTGGAGGAGGACGTGCCCGAGCAGGTGGGGTCAGCTCGCCGCTGCTTCGTGGGGGGCGGAAGGCGCCTCGCCGGGTGACGGAAACGCTTCCTCCCGAGGCCGCGGGGGCTGTTGCCGTCCGGCTCCGAACACGGCGTAGAGGACGGGGAGGACGACGAGGGTGAGGAGCGTGGAGGAGAGGATGCCGCCGATGACGACGGTGGTGAGGGGGCGTTGGACTTCGGCGCCCACGCCCGTGTTGAGCGCCATGGGCAGGAACCCGATGGCGGCCACGGCTGCTGTCATCAGCACGGGGCGCAGGCGGGAGAGGGCTGCTTCTCGGAGGGCGTCCGCCAGCGCGTGGCCTTCCGCGAGCAGTGCCCGCACGCGCGAGACGAGCACCATGTCCCCGAGCACCGAGACACCGGACAGGGCGATGAAGCCCACGGCGGCGGAGATGGAGAAGGGCATGCCCCGCAGCAGGAGCGCGAGTACGCCTCCCACCATCGCGAAGGGCACGCCCGCGAAGATGCGCACCGCGTCCAGGACGCGCCGATACGTGAGGTAGAGCAGGATGAAGATGAGGGCCAGCGCCAGGGGCACGACGATGAGCAGACGTGCCTGGGCGCGCTCCAGGTGCTCGAACTGTCCGCCGAAGCGCACGTAGTAGCCGGAGGGGAGCTCCAGCTTTTCATCCAGGGTTCGGCGCAGCTCCTCGACGAAGCCGCCGAGGTCCCTGTCGCGCACGTTGGCCTGGACGACGATGCGACGCTTGCCCCACTCGCGCTGGAGCGTGGTGGGACCGGACACCTCGCGGATTCGGGCAAGCCGGCCCAGCGGCACGCGTGCTCCCCCCGGCGCTGTCACCGGTATCGTGGCCAGCATCGCCGGGTCGCTCCGAAACTCCTCGGAGAGGCGCACGGCCAGGTCGAAGCGCCGCTCGCCCTCGCGCACCTCTCCCACGGTGCGGGTGCCCACCGCCTCCACCACGTCGAGCACCGCGCGGGTGGAGATGCCGTGTCGAGCCACCGCCTCCCGGTCTACCGTCACCTCGAGCACGGGCTGTCCGGTGAGCTGCTCCACGGTGACTTCCGTGGCGCCAGGGAGCGCCTTGACCAGGCCCTCCAGCTCACGGGCCTTGGCCTTCAAGATGTCCAGGTCGTCCCCGAAGAGCTTGATGCCCACGTCGCCGCGCACGCCGGCGATCATCTCGTTGACGCGCATTTCAATGGGCTGGAGGAAGGCCATGCGCATGCCGGGCAGGTCCGCCAGCTCCGCGCGCATCTCGGCCACCAGCTCGTCCTGTGTCGTGGCGCGCTTCCAGGTCTCCCGTGGCGTCAGGGTGATGAAGACGTCGGACAGCTCGATGCCCATCGGGTCGGTGGCCACCTCCGCCGTGCCGGTGCGCGTCCACACGCGGCGCACCTCGTCGGGGAAGCGGGTGAGGAGCACCTTCTCGATTTGCGTGCCATAGCGGACGGACTCGGTGAGGGACACCTCGGCCAGCCGCACGGTGTTGATGACGAGCGCGCCTTCGGACAGCCGTGGAACGAACTCGCCGCCAAGCCGCGTGGCCGCGGCGAGCGAGCCCACGATGAGCACGCCGGCGCCGATGAGGACCGTGCGTGGATGCGCCAGGGCCTGGTCCAGGACGGGCCGGTAGCAGCGCTTGAGGAGGGAGACGAGGCGCGGCTCGCGGGAGTGCCCTCCACCTTGCTTCAGCGCGAAGGACGCCAGCACCGGCATCAGCGTCATGGAGAGCACCGCGCTGCCCAGGAGCGCGAAGATGACGGTGAGCGCCATGGGGCGGAACAGCTTGCCCTCCACACCCTCCAGCGCGAGCAGCGGCAGGTACACCACCAGGATGATGAGCTCACCGAAGAGGGTGGGGCCGCGCACCTCGACGGCCGCGTCGCGCACCACTTCGAGGAGGGAGCGGCTCCCCTTGGCCTCGGCGAGCCTCCGCTCCGCGTTCTCCACGAGGATGACGGACGAGTCGACGACGAGCCCGAAGTCGATGGCGCCCAGGGACATGAGGGTGCCGGCGATGCCGAAGCGCAGCATCGCGTTGAAGGCGAACAGCATGGACAGCGGAATGGCCGCCGCGACGATGAGCCCCGCGCGCCAGTTGCCCAGGAAGCAGAAGAGCACGGCGATGACGAGCAGCGCGCCTTCCATGAGGTTCGTGCGCACCGTGCGCAGCACGTGGTCCACCAGCTCGGTGCGCTCGTAGACGGGCTCCACGGAGACGTCCTGGGGCAGGGCGCGCTTCACCTCTTCGAGCCGCCGGGCCAACGCCCGCGTCACCGTGTGCGAGTTCTCGCCGACGAGCATGAAGCCCAGGCCCAGGACGGCCTCGCCTTCGCCATCGGCGGTGGTGGCACCCCGACGGATTTCATGGCCCACCTCCACGCGGGCGACATCCCGGATGCGCACCGGCACGCCCTCGTGCGCCGCGACGACGACGTCCTCCACGGCCTTGCCGCTCTCCAGGATTCCGACGCCGAGGACGAGGCTCGCCGCGCCCCCGCCCTCCACCACGCCGCCTCCCACGTTCGCGTTGTTCTCCTCCAGCGCCCGGTAGACGTCCTGGAGGGAGACGTTGAACTGTTGCAGGCGGCGCGGCTCCACCACGACGTGCCACTGCTTCTCCTCGCCGCCCCAGGCGTTCACCTCGGCGACGCCGGGCACGCCGCGCAGCCGTGGCGCGATGACCGAGTCATGCAGCGTGCGCAGCTCCTCCAGGCTCTTCGTGCGGCTCTTGACCAGATAGTGGAAGACCTCGCCCAGGCCCGTGGCCACGGGGCCCAGCGTGGGGCGCTCGATGCCCTTGGGAACCTCCACCCGGCCGAGCCGCTCGGCGACCTGCTGTCGCGCGAACCACAAGTCGGTGCCGTCATTGAACTGGAGCGTCACCTGGGACAGGCCGAACTTGGAGATGGAGCGCAGCTCCCCGAGGCGCGGCAGCCCCGCCAGGGATTGTTCGATGGGGATGGTGAGCTGCCGCTCCACCTCGATGGGCGTGAGCGCCGGAGCCACGGTGTTCACCTGCACCTGGGTGGGCGTCGTGTCTGGGATGGCGTCGATGGGCAGCGCGCGGAAGGACAAGAGCCCCGAGACGACGAGGACTCCGGTGCCGACGAGGACGGCCCCGCGGTGCGACAGTGACCAGTCGATGACTCGCGTCAGCATGGCGGCTACTGGCCCTCCGACGTCTCGCAGCAGCCCGCGCCGATGGACCCCTTGAGGATCTCCGTCTTGAGGAGGAAGGCGCCCGTGGTGACGATCTCCTGGCCCTCGGAGAGTCCCTTCACCACCTCCACCATCTCACGCGTCCTGGCGCCCAGCTCCACTGCGACGGGCTCGTAGAGGCCCGCGCCCTTCTTCACGAAGACGAGCGTGCGGCCCTCCGCGCGCTGGATGGCCTCGCGAGGCACGAGCAACGCCGGGTGCTCGGCGGCCACCTGCACCCGGGCTTGGAGGAAGAGGCCCGCCTTGAGGGCGCCCCCGGGATTGGGCAGCTCCACGCGGGCGCGCACCGTGCGCGTGGCCGGGTCCACGGAGGCGCCCACGCGGGTGAGGGTGGCCTGGCGTGTCTGTCCTGGCATGCTCTCGAAGGAGAGGGTGACGGGCTGGCCCGCGCGCACCTGGCTGGCGTCCGCCTCGGGCACCTCCAGCAAGGCCCACAGGGTGCTCAGGTCGGCGACCTCGAGGAGCGTCTGGCCCGCGCCCACCAGTCGCCCAGGGACGGCATCGCGGCTCACCACGGTGCCGGCGAACGGCGCGTTCAGCACGTGGATGCCTTCCTGCCCACGGGGGGAGGCTCCTGAAGCGACGAGAGAGACGGCGGCCGCGGCGCTTTCGGTCTCGGCGGCGACAAGGTCCGCCCGGGCCTGCTCCAGGTGCTTGCGCGCACTGATGCCGTCTGTGACGAGCGCCTGCTGGCGCATGAGCGCGGCCCTCGCGGCCTGGATCCGTGCTTGGGCGGAGACGAGCCGCCCCTGGTTCTCGGCCACCTCGCCTGACGTCACCACCACGAGCGGCTGCCCGGCCTCCACCTCGTCGCCGACGTCCGCTCGGACTTCGGCGATGCGTGCGTCGCCGCGAGTCGAGAGCTGGGCCCGTCGGTTGTTGTTGAAGTCGAGCTTTCCGACGACCTCCAGCGTGGGCGCGAAGGGCCGCTTCTCCACGCGACGGGTCTGGATGCCCGCCTCTCGCGCGGTCTCGTCCGAGGCGAGGCGAACGCGCGTGCCCGGCTCGGGAAAGACGGGAGGCGCCGCGCCCGCGGCCTTCACCAGGTCCGGGTGGCAATACGGGCAGACGGACTCAGGGAAGCCGTGCTCCCGGCAGTAGTCACCGGCCTCGATGAACTTCGTGACGAGGGTGGGATTGCACTTCGTGCACTTCGACTCGGGAACCGCGTGCTCCTTGCACCAGTCCTTCGGCGCGGTGGCCAGCGTGGTGAAGTTGAGGTTCGGGTTGCATTGGAAGCACTGTGACTCGGGCACTCCGTGTGCCGCGCACCAATCGTCTTGCGACTTGAAGACGTCGATGAGGTCCGGGTTGCATCGGGTGCACAGCTCGGCCGGCACCTTGTGTTCACACAGGGAAACGGGCTTGGAAGCTCCTCCCGCGACGGTCCGCGCCGTGGAGGGCTTCTCCGCCACCGCGGGCTTTGACTCCTTCGCGCAGCTCGCCGCACCCGCGAAGAGCAGGGCGCACAGCATCATCGGACCGGCGCGGGAGGCGGACATCTACTTCACGCCCTTCTTGGCGAGGTCGGGGTGGCAGAGGGAGCACTGGGACTCGGGGCGCTCGTGCTCCGCGCACCAATCGCCCTTGGCCTTGAAGACGGCGGCGAGCTTCGGGTTGCAGCGCGTACACAGGGACTTCTGCACGCCGTGCTCACACCTGGGCTTCTCTGCTTCGGCGGACTGGGACTTCTCGGCGGCCTTGGGTGCGTCTTCGGCCAGGGCAGGGGAGACGGTGAGCAGCGCGACGAGCACGAACAGGGGATGCAGTGAACGCATGAGGTGGCTCCAGCCGGGGCGGGTTGCCCACGGCGAGGTGAACCCGCGCGACAGGCGCGGGGAATGTGGACGGGCAGGGCTTGCAGATGACGAGCGCGTGCGTGCGTCCGCGCGCCCTGGAGGCATGCGGAGGACACACGTCTCCCGTGAAGGGAGTCGTCAGGCTCTAGGCGGCTGGAAGATGTCGGCGGCCAGTCCAGAGAGGACCGGCTCGGCCACGCGGCCAGGAACAGGGGGCGGAGCGGCCGCGGCGGCGAGGTCCTGCATGAAGGGAACTGGCGCCGGAGTGGCTCTCAGCGGACAGCAGGGACACAGGACGCAGCTGGGAGCGCAGTCGGTGCACTCATCGTCTTCGTCCTCCGCGCAGTCGGCGTGCGTGTCCGAGGCGAAGGCCAGCGTCTGAAAGACACCGCCCGTCATCAAGACGAGGAGTACGGCCAGGAATCGCAGGAGGAACCGCATCCACCCGCTGGCTTAGCCAGGACGGAGGGGCTGAGTCAATTCGCCGCGCCGGAGACCCGCCCCTCGACGGGGACGCTCAACTTCTCCAGGAGGCGCCGCATGGCCCGGGAGTCCCAGTCACGAGGGCCTGGGAAGCGGGCGACCAGTCGGCCCTCGACGACGAGGAGGCTGGTGGGGAGCAGCTCCACCCCGAAGGCATGGGCGACCTGCTTGCCGGGGTCCAGCCGCACGCGCAGCTCGGGAGGAGGAGGGCCCTCGAAGTACGCCTCCACGGTGGCGAGGTCGGTGTCGTGGCTGAAGACGACGACCTGGAGTCCTTCGGGAGGTGCTTCGGCCAGGGCTTGGAGCTGCGGTGTCTCCCTGCGACAGGGGGGGCACCAGGACGCCCAGAAAACCACCAGCAGCGCTCGTGCGTCCGGTGCATCCTCGATGACCGGCGCGGCGCCTTCGACGCGGACGTAGCTGGGGGGAGGCTCGCTCCGGCAGGCCCAGGTCATCATGGCGAGCACACAGAACGCCAGTGCTTGCCTGGGGGGATGGTTGCGCATCACGACTGAAGGTAGCGCGGGCCTGGGGCCCATGCCACGTCAGCACGCAATTGAAGTCGTCCCTGTTCGTGCCTGGAGGGGGATGTGGGTCTGGGCCGACCAATCCGGTCGATGCCGGCGGTTCGATGTTTCGAGGGAGCTCTGCATGAAGCGCGGATGGATGGATGTTGGAGTCGTCGCGGGAATGGCGCTGTTGCTCGCGGTGTCGTCGGCGAGCGCGGCGAGTCGGAAGGACTCGATTGACCGCCTGGCCGCGAAGTACCTGGAGCTGAAGCAGTTCAACGGAGCGCTGCTGGTCGCCGACGAGAAGGGCATCATCCTCAAGAAGGGGTATGGCCAGGCGAACTTCGAGTGGCAGCTTCCGGTGACGCCGGACACGAAGTTCCGCATCGGCTCCGTCACCAAGCAGTTCACCGCCGTGCTCATCCTGAAGCTCGTGGAAGAGGGCAAGGTGGGGCTCGAGGACCCCATCACGAAGCACCTGCCGGACTACCGCCAGGACACGGGCTCGCGCATCACCGTGACGCACCTGCTGAACCACACGTCGGGCATCCCCAGCTATACGGGGCGGCCGGACTTCGGTGAGAAGATCTCCCGCAATCCGTACACGGTGGCGGAGTTCGTGAAGCAGTTCGCCAGCGGCGACCTGGAGTTCGAGCCGGGGTCCAAATACGCGTACAACAACTCGGGCTACTTCATCCTGGGCGCCATCATCGAGAAGGTGACGGGAAAGTCCTACGCGCAGGTGCTGCGCGAGCGGATCTTCGAGCCGTTGGGGATGAAGAACACGGGCTTCGACGTGTCGGCGACGGTGCTGGCCAAGCGCGCGAGCGGCTATGAGCGCAACCCGGATGGGTTCGTGAACGCGGCGTATATCGACATGGGCCTGCCGTACGCGGCCGGGTCGATGTACTCGACGGTGGAGGACCTCTATCTGTGGGACCGCGCGCTCTACGGAGACAAGGTGCTGTCGGCGGAGCTGAAGCAGAAGATGTTCACCCCGGGGCTGGCGGGGTACGGCTTCGGCTGGGACGTGTCGCCCATCAAGCTGGATGACGGGAAGACGGAGGTCGCGTCCACGAGCCACGGTGGTGGCATCAACGGCTTCAGCTCGTATCTGGTGCGCGTGCCGGAGAAGAAGGAGGTCATCATCGTCCTGAGCAACGTGGGGCGCGGGGTGAGGGCGCGCAGCATGGCGGTGGGAGCCCTGAGCGTCCTTCACGGCGTCACGCCCCAGACGCCGTTGAAGCCGATTGGCGAAGTGGTGTGGGAGTCGCTTGCCAAGGGACCCGCCACGGACGCCATCACCCAGTACAAGGCGGTCAAGGCGAAGAAGCCCGCTGAGTACTTCTTCGGGGTGGGAGAGCTCAATACCGTCGGCTATCGGTTGATGCAGGGGGGCCGCTTGCGGGAGGCCATTGAGATCTTCAAGTTCAACGTGGAGCTGTTCCCGCAGGATGGGAACGTCCATGACAGCCTGGGCGAGGCGTATCTGGCCCACGGTGACAAGGCCCAGGCCGTGACGAGCTACCGCCGCTCGCTGGAGCTGGATCCCACGAACACGAACGCGGAGAAGGTGCTCAAGGAAATCGGGCAGCCCGCGGCGAAGTAGCTCTGCCGCAGAGACTCCCGCGGGGGCTGGGCTCCGCGGGAGTAGGCTTCGCGTCCATGAGCGACTCGGTGCTGTACCGGCCCTTCGACATCGTCCGACGTCTTGGGGCCAACGTGGCAGTCGTCTACCGTTGTGTCGAAGTGCTTCCCGGACGCGGCTTCGTGGTCCAGAGCGCTGACTGGGTCAGGTTGCCCGTGGAGCGAGAGCTTCTCCGCCGCCACGAGCAGCAGTTCTGGGAGTTGCTTTGTGAAGAGGCGCCGGAAGTGAGGAGCAGCCTGTTCGCGACGGTTGAACAGGCCATCGCTTCGTTCGACGCCGACTTCGGTAATGACTGAGCCGGTGCTGAATCGTTGTCGGCCGGCACGTGCCGTGCGGGTTCAGCGATTCGGGAGACGCTCGGCGACTGCCACCAGTGGTGAGCGCAGCAGTCGACGCAGTCGTCCTGCTGCTGTCTCCCCTTGGTATGTGGGCGCCTGTTTCCCCACGGCAGTGAGGGACATCGTCTCGATGATGCGGATGGCCTTGGGCATCGCCGCGCGCTCGGCGATTTCTCCCGCGACGAACGACAGGAGTTCCTCGGGTGTCGATCGCGCTCCCTCCTTGCGCTGGACATATGCGACGGGGAGCTCGCCCGCCCTCGCATCGGAACGACCGATGGCCGCCGCGAGCTGCACCGCCGGATGCTTGTAGAGCGCTGCTTCGATATCGGCCGGGTCGATGTTGTGCCCACCGCGAATGATGAGCTCCTTCTTCCTCCCCGTGAGCCAGAAGAACCCGTCGGCGTCCCGGCGTCCCAGGTCTCCCGTGTCCAGCCAGCGTCGTCCGTCACCCACGTCGGGGAAGAGCTTCGTGTTCTGCTCCGGTGACAGGTAGCCGTCGAACACGTTCGGACCGCTGACCACCAGGACGCCCACTTCGTCGTCCACGCAGTCCCGGACGTACTGCCCCTCTGAATCCATCACCACGGCCTTCATCGGTTGAGCCGGCATGCGCAGGCCAATCGAGCCGGGTCGTCGTTCTCCCGAGGATGGACCTGCTTCGTGCCTTCGAAGCAGGCCAGTGCCGCATGTCCGGCGGCTCCCTGGTCGCGGGAGCCTGCTCGAACGACAAGCTCACCGCCTGCGCGGCTTCACGTCCTCCATCTCGTCGTCCGGGCCCATGTCGTCCGGGTCCGGCTCCGGCTCATCGTCCGGGCGCGTGGCGTAAGCGCCCGGCTCGTCATCCGGACCCATGTCGTCCGGATCCGGCTCGTCGTCCAGGCGCTCCGTCTCGTCCATGCCGTCGTCATACGCGGGCACCGGGGCCGCGTACGCCTGCAACTGCGCCTCACGCAGTTGCCGGAACGCCTGCACACCCACCGCGCCCAGGCCGATGACGAAGATGATGGGCCCCGGCGAGATGCGAATGTGCAACAGCGCCCAGAGCAGGCCCACCCCCACGACGCCAGCCGGCGCGAAGCGCGTCCACGCGGGCCGCGACACTTCCGGCCTCAGCGCGAGCAATCCCAAGAGCGACAGCAACAGCAACTCCACCACCACGGCGCCGGACAAATCCCACCCGGACAGCGTGGTGATGCCCGCCCCCGCCGTATAGAGCACGTCGTCCGCGGCACGCTGCGAGGGGATGACGTGCAGCTCCGGAGGGCCCGCGGGCACCGGCGCATTCGCCACCTCGGGCATCGTGCTCACCGTCGCCCACGGAGCGAAGAGCGTCAGCACGCACAGCGCCACGCCCCCCAGCGCCACCACCTCTGGAACGACGAGCAACTGCCTCCCGTCGAAGTAGCGCGCCAGCACGCCTTCCGGACCCGCGATCACCTTGCGGTACTGGTCATGGACGACGAGGCCCGCGCCCAGCAGCCACAGCCCCGGCGTGAAGCCCAGCCCCAACATCCGCACCGCCAGGGCCGTCAGCAGCGCCGCGTACGCCGCTGGCACCTCGGGGCGATAGAGCACCGCGGGCAGGAGCTTCGTCACGCTCGAGGCCTCGCCCGCCAGGCGCAGCTCGCGCGCCACCAGCAGCACCCCGCCCACCAGGGCCAGCAACGTGCCCACCACGCCCACGCCGTCGAAGGCGGGGAGGATGGAGAGCGCCAGCGCGAAGGCCAGCACCGCCAGCCCCACCACGCTCTGGGAGTGCGCCGGCACGCTCGCCAGCCACCGGGGACCGTCGTACTTGGGCCCCGTCTGTCCCGGGTCCGTGTCCTCGGCCGTGTCAGCCGTCGCCGTCGCTATCACCTTCGACTTCGACTTCGCCGCGGGTGCCGGCGGCACATAGTCGACGCCCTGGCGGTGGGCCTCCGCCTCGTCGATGATATCCGCCGCGTAGGACGGCTCCTCCATCGACCGCCTGGCCCGGAGCGTGGGACGCGAGCCCGTGACGCCCGGGGGGGGCTCCGGCATCTTCGCGCCGCAGTTCTCGCAATACCTCAGCCGACTGTTCGAGGCTTCGCCGCACTCCGGGCACCGCATGAACCCACCTTGCTGTGCGGAGGGCGGGGGGAAGCCCTCTCGGTCCAGCGCAAGCCGGCCGATGATACGTCGATTCCACCGGAAGCGAGAGGCCTCCGGTGAGGCGCTACGGCCGGGCCGCCTCGGCGGAGGAAGGAGCCTCCGCGGTGGCCGTCAACTCGCGGATGCGCCGGGTCAGCGTCTCCGGGTCGATGGGCCCCACGTGCTTGCCTTGGATGGTGCCCGCCGGGTTGATGAAGTAGGTCTCCGGCACACCCGCAACGCCATAGCTCACCGCCATGCGCGAGCGAGGGTCCACGAGCTGCGGGAAGCTGTACCCCTGGCGTCGCAGGAACGCGCGCGCGTTGTCCTCGGAGTCCTCGAAGACGACGCCCAGGAACACCGCCTGCGAGCCGAACTCCCGCTGCCCCCACTCCAGCACCGGGTGCTCGTACTGGCAGGGCCCACACCACGACGCCCAGAAGTTGATGACCACCGGGCGGCCCTTCAGGTCCGCCAGGCTCACCTTCTCACCGGTGTCCAGCGAGCGCAGCACGAAGTCCGGTGCCGGCTTGCCCGCGAGCATGAAGGGCACCTCGTGCGGATTGCGCCCGAAGCCCTTGGCCAGCACCACCAGCAGGCCCACGCAGACGATGACGAAGCCGATGGTATAGCGGTACCGACGCATCAGGCCGCCCCCCGCTCCGCGTCACCACCCGCCAGGGGCGAAGCGCCTGCTTCCGCGCTGGCCGTCGCCACCGCCGCCCGCCGACGCGGCCACAGCGCGATGAGCGTGCCCAGCACCAGGAGCGGGATGCTCCACCAGATCCACCCCACCATCGGGAAGACCCAGACGTTGAAGCTCGCGTTGCCGGCCTGCTCGGAGAAGGCCATCAGGGAGATGTACAGGTCCTCGCCGGCCGTCTCTCGCACCGCGGGCGTGCCGATGGGGTCCGTGCTCCGCTCGTAGTAGTTCAGGCGGGGCTTCACCTCTTCCACCTTGCCGCCCGGCGTCGTCACTTCCACGCGCGCCGCGACGAAGGTGCGGTGCGGCTCCTCGCCGCTCATCAGCCCCTGGTACTTGAGCTGATAGCCGTCCAACGTCATCGTCTGGCCCTTCTTCAACGTGCCCGACGTGTGCTTCACGTACGAGGACGACGCGGACACCGCGACGATGATGAGGACGATTCCCAGGTGCACCACGTAGCCGCCGAAGCGGCGCTGCGCCTTGGTGGCGCTCGTGAACACCGCGGTGAGGAAGCTCTCCTTGCGCTCCGTCATGCGGACCCGGATGGGCGACACCAGCTCGCGCAGCGTGACGACGGTGACGAAGCCCGCCAGCCCGAAGGTGAGCAGCGGGTACACGCCGCGCAGCCCCACCCCGAAGCAGATGGCCGCGACGACCAGGCCCACCCCCGCGGGGATGAGGAACTGCCGCCGGAGCGTCTCCTTGTCCGGCTTGCCCCACGGCAGCACCGGGCCCACGCCCATCAGGAACAGCACGGCGATTCCACCCGGCACCGCCATCTTGTTGAAGTACGGCTCACCCACGCTGACGCGCACGCCACGCACCGCCTCGGACACCAGCGGGTACAGCGTGCCCAGGAGCACCGTGAACGTGATCGCCACGAACACCAGGTTGTTCATCAGGATGCTGGCCTCGCGTGACGCGAGCGAGCTCAGCCGCCCCTCGGGCACCAGCAGCGGACCGCGCACCGCCAGGAGGGCGATGCACACCACCAGCAGCACGCCCAGGAACACCAGGAACGTGGGGCCGATGTCCGACTGGGTGAAGGAGTGGACCGAGTTGAAGATGCCCGAGCGCGTCATGAACGTGCCCAGGATCGTCAGCACGAAGGACGCGAGCGCGAGCGACAGCGTCCACAGCTTCAGCATCCGCTTGCGCTCCTGCACCATCGTCGAGTGCATGAACGCCGTCGCCGTCAACCACGGCAGGAAGCTGGCGTTCTCCACCGGATCCCACGCCCAGTAGCCGCCCCAGCCGAGCACGGCATAGGCCCACCAGGCGCCGAGGATGATGCCAATCGACAGGAACAACCACGCCACCAGCGTCCAGCGCCGCAGGGGCGCCATCCACGCTTCGCCAATCTCGCCGCGCAGCAGGCCCGCCACCGCGACGCCGAACGGCACCGTCATGCCCACGTAGCCCAGGTACAGGAAGGGCGGGTGGATGATCATCAGGACGTGGTTCTGGAGCAGGGGATTGGGGCCGGGGCCGTCCGCCGGAACGGGCGACACGGCGCCCCAGGGGTTGGCGGGGCCCGCGATGAGGAACGCGAAGAACACGCCCACCGCCAGCATGGTGCCCAGCGCCAACTGCATGTAGCGCGCGTGCTCGCGGCGGTGCACCCATGCGAAGGCCGCGATGTACACGCCCATGATGAGGCCCCAGAAGAGGATGGACCCCTCCAGCGCGCTCCACAGCGATACCACCGTGTACAACAACGGCGTGTCCAGGCTGCCCACCTGCGCCACGTACTTCACGCTGAAGTCATGCGTGACGAGCGCGTAGACCATCATCAGGTTCGCGGCCACCATGCAGCCGGCGAAGCCCCACACCGCGCGCATCACCCAGGGGAAGCCCGCTTCACTGCGGCGCAACCCCGTGACAAGCCCCACCAGCGCGCCGAAGGTCGCGAACGCGAGCCCTCCGAGCACCAGCCCGTATCCAATCGACCCGTTCACCGCGCCTCCGCGCCCGTCCCCGTGCTGGCCGTCGTCGTGCCCTCGGAGAGCGTCTCACGCCACTTGTTCGGGTCCTCGCCCTCCTTGGGCGCGCGGTACTCGTTCGAGTGGTTCACCATCAGCCGGTTGGAGCTGAACACTCCGGACGCGTCGTAGGTGCCCTCCACCACGACGCCAATCTTGTCGCGGAACATCTGCGGCGGCGTCTCCGTGGAGCGCACCAGCACGCTGGCGGTGCCCTCGTGGGCGTCGTTGGCCACCCGGAAGTGCAGGGTGGTGTGCTCCGCGTTCCACTGGATGCTGCCCGGCTGCACCACGCCACCCAGGCGGATGGTGGCCGAGTACGCCTTCTCCCCCTGGGCCAGCATCTCCGAGGGGCTCCAGTAGTAGACGAGGTTCTCTCCGATGTTGCCGAAGGCCACGAACCCCAGGCCAGCGCCGGCGACGAGCAGCGCTCCCAGGGCGAACAGTCGATTGCGAGCGACAGGCGTCATGACAGGCTCACTCCTTCGCGGCCTGGGGCCGGCGCAGCCAGAGAGACAGCGAGTAAAGCACGAGCGCCACCACGGTGATGCCGTAGCAGGCCCAGACATAGCCCCAGCCACCCTGGATGCGGCCACTTCCCACCTGGCCCGCGGCCTGGGCGAGGACTCCCAACGTCGTCAAAGTCGTCATGTTCAGGCCACCTTCGGGGTGTCGCGGACGGAAGCCGCGGGGCCGTTGCCGGGCAGCGCTTCCGGGAGGGCGACTTCCGCCTGGCGCTCGGCCATGGCGATGCGGTAGCGGTGCACCAGCATGGCGATGGTCAGCAGCAACAGGCCGATGGCCGACACTCGCAGGCACAGCACCATCTGAGGATCCACCGTCTTGGGGCTCGACTGCACCTGGTGGAGGCTGCGCCACCAGCGCACGGAGAACCACACGATGGGCAGGTTGATGGCGCCCAGGATCGCGACCACCGCGCTCCACGTCGCGCGCTTGTCCGGATCCTCCACGAAGCGGCGCAGCACCAGGTAGCCGGTGTAGGTCACCAGCATGATGGCCTCCGACGTCAGGCGCGGATCCCAGGACCAGTAGACGCCCCAGGTGGGACGGCCCCAGATGGCCCCCGTCACCATGCCCAGCGCGCCGAGCACCAGGCCCACCTCGGCCGCCGCCTCCGCCGTCGAGTCCAGCTTCCAACTGGCGTTGGAGCGCACCAGGTACGTCACCGCCGCCACGAAGTTCAGGAACATGGCCAGCATGGCCATCCACTGGAGTGGCACGTGCACGTACATGATGCGCTGTACGTCACCCATCTCCCGGTCCGGCGGTGCCCACGCCAGCCCCAGCCACCATCCGGCGGCGAGCACGCCCAGACCCACCACTGGCAGGCCCCACTTGATGAGCTTGTTCATCCGTCAGTCCTCGATGATGCGCGGGAACAGCACGAAGCCTACGCCCCAGTAAATCAGATTGAAGCCCAGCAAAAGCCCCAGCCATGAGCCCAACTGATTCATGGGGTCGCCCTGGAGAACGAGCGAGGTCGCCTTGGCCAGGGACAGCAGGGCAGGGATGACCAGCGGGAACAATAGCAGAGGGAGGAGGACATCCCGCGCCCGGGCATTGCTGGAAATGGCGGCATACACCGTCCCCGGTGCACTGAGGGCCAGGCTGCCGAGTAGCAGAACTGTTCCCAGGTCCACGAAGCCGGTGGCGACCTTGACGCCGTAGAGGGCCACCATGACGGGCAGCAGCACGACGCCCAGGGCGATCAGCAGGAGGGTGTTGCCCAGGGCCTTGGACAGGTAGATGGCGCGCGGGTCCGCGGGGGCCAGTCGGATGCCGTCCAGGCAGGCGTTCTCGGACTCGACGCGGAAGGACTCGCCCATGGCCAGCACGCTGGCGAAGAGGATGGCGAGCCAGAAGTAGCCGCCCGCGTTCTTCTCCAACTGGCGCGTGTCCGGCCCCAGCGCGAAGGAGAACATCAGGAGCGTGGCCAGCGCGAAGAAGATGATGGCGTTGAGGCGCGCGCGCGTGCGCCACTCGATGAGCAGGTCCTTGCGCAACAGGGCCAGCGTGGCGCCGATGAGGCCGATGGGCCGTGGACGGGACGTGCTCACGCGTCCACCGCCCGGCCGTCCTGGAGGTGCAGGCGCTCCTCGCACAGCGACATGCCCTGCTCCACCAGGTGCGTGGCCAGCACCACCGTGACGCCGCCCGCCTTCAGCTCCGCGATGAAGCCCTCCATGTCGCGGATGCCGGCGGGATCCAACTCACCGAAGGGCTCGTCCAGGAGCGCGAGGTCGGGGGCCTTGAGCAGGAGCCGGGCGATGGCCAGGCGCTTGCGCATGCCCGCGCTGAAGCCACGCACCGGGTTGTCCGAGCGCTTCTCCAGGCCCACGCGCGCGAGCAGCGCGCTGGCGCCGTCCTTGGGCGAGGGGTGGCCCAACAGGCGCGCCAGCACGGTGAGGTTCTGGTGCGCGGTGAGGTCCTCATAGAGGAAGCTCGCGTGGGACAGGAGCGCCACGTCGCGCCGCACCGAGTCCCGGTCCGCCACGGCGTCGCGTCCCAGCACCTCCACCCGTCCGGCGGTGGGGCTCAGCGCGGTGGCCAACAGGCGCAGCAGGGTCGTCTTGCCGGAGCCGTTGTGGCCGGTGAGCAGCAGCGAGCGTCCAGGAGGGAGCGCGTAGGTCAGACGCGCCAGCGCCCAGCGGCGCCCGTAACGCTTGCTGACGTCGTGCAACGCGAGCGCGGGGAGGGAAGGCATCGGGAAGCCGGTTCGTAGCCGGAATCCCGACTGTCATCCAGTGAAACCCGGGTGGCTGGCCGGGCAGGGACGGAGCGGGCCTGAAGACAGGAAAGTTTTTCCAATGGGTGGGGCATCGTGTGCCCGTGGGGGCCGTCGATTTTCCACCGTGCGTCGTGTCCACCGGTGGCCATGTGTCCCGTACCGCCGGGATCCCCCTCTGAAGAGAGGGTTTCGTCCAGGATTCAGGTGTGGCATCCCGCCTGCAATACCCCCCGCGCGAGTTGGGGAGTTCCCGTTGAGGAACATGGGCCAGAGGAAGCTTTTCCGCGGAGGGGCGTGATGGCGACGGCGAGGGTCTTGCGGAGGGCGGTCAAGGCGGCGGCCGCTGGCGTGCTGCACTACAGTGGAATGCGCAGGGCGATGGCGGCTTATCGGAGGGTGCAGTCGGGAGGCCGGCGCATCCTCATCGTGAGCTATCACCGCGTGGTGAGCGACTTCACGGGGGAGCTGCAGCGCTCCATTCCCGGGTTGCTCATCAGCCAGGAGACGTTCCGGCGGCATCTCGAGGAGGCCTCGGCGGCCGGCTTCGAGCTGGCGTCGATTGGCGACGCGGTGGATGTGATGTCGGGGCGGAGGGTGACGAAGAAGGACCTGTGCGTCATCACCTTCGACGATGGCTACCGGGACGTGTACCGGTACGCGTACCCCATCCTGAAGCAGATGGGAGTGCCGGCCATCACCTACCTGCCGACGGCGTTCATCGGCACGAAGCGGCGGTTCAATCATGACCGCCTGTTCCACCTGCTGCGCCGGGCGCAGGAGCGGCATTACCACCCGGTATACGCGGCGCTGCCGGAGGCGTCGATGGAACTGCTCGGCCCCATCCTCTCCGGACAGAAGACGGTGTCGGCCGCGCTCGACGACTTCATCGGAGAGCACCCCACGCGGGTGCTGACGTCCATCATCGACGCGCTGGAGCAGCAGCTCGGCGGTGGGCAGGACCTGGTGCCGGAGCAGGGCGACGTCATGAACTGGGACGAGGTGCGCCGCATGGCGCGCGACGGCTTCGAGTTCGGCGCGCACACGCTGGGGCACACGGTGCTGACGCTGGAGCCGCAGGCGGTGGTGGAGCAGGAGATCCTCGAGTCCAAGCGGACCATCGAAGCGGAGGTCGGCATCCAGGTGCGCGACTTCGCGTACTGCAACGGGTGGTACTCGGACGAGGTCATCCGCGTGCTGGCGTCGCACGGCTTCCGCTCGGGTGTCACGACGGAGGACCTGCCCAACCGGATTGGCGGAGACCCGTTCACCCTCAAGCGCAAGGTGCTCTGGGAGAACTTCAGCCTGGGCATGTTGGGCGACTACTCGTCGCCGCTCACCGGGTGCCAGTTGGATGATTGCTTCGGGCTGCTCGGCATGAGCCATCCGGTGCCAGGCAGGAGGACCCACTCTTTTCGTGAGGGCCTGCTGGGCAACGTGCTGGCGACGCCAACGGGGGCGCCCTTGAAGGAGGCTCCGTGAGCGGAGGTGCCTCGTCGGCCGCGTCCGGGAGCTCGTTCCTCGGACGCGCCGGCCCCCTGGTGTTGGCCCGGCTGTTCACCGCCGGGCTGACGCTGTCCATTCCACTCGTGCTTGCCCGGGTCCTGCATCTGGACGAGTACGGTACTTATTACCAGCTCTTCCTCATCGCCACGACGCTGTATTACGTGCTGCCTTTTGGCGTGGTGCAGAGCCTGTATTACTTCCTGCCCCGCACCAGCGAGAAGCGGCCGTACCTGGGACAGACGCTGTTGTTCATGTCCGGGGCGGGCCTGGTCGGCGCGTTGCTTGTGTATGTCCTGCTGGGCCCGGTGGCGGCGTGGTTCTCCAACCCGGCGCTGCTCGAGTACCGGTTGTCGCTCGCGGCGTACACCGCGTTCCTGTTGGGCAGCTTCCCGCTGGAGGTGTCGCTCACGGCGCAGGGGCGCACGCGCGCGTCGGCGGGGGTGTATCTGATTTCGGACGCGGTGCGCGCGGCGGTGATGGTGGTGCCGCCGCTGTTGGGCGCCTCGCTGCATGGGATGATGGTGGCGGTGGCGGTCTTCGCGGCGCTGCGGTTCGTGGCGACGTGGGTCGTCTCTCTGCGCGGTGTCACCGGGCCGCTGGCGTCCGGGCCGCTCTTCCGTGCGCAGCTCGCCTACGCGGCGCCGTTCGGCGCGGCCATGCTGCTGGCCATTCCTCAACAGAACGCTCACCTGTACGCGGTGGCGGGCGCGGTGGCTCCGGCCCTGTATGCGTTGTACCGGGTGGGCTGCTTCCAGCTTCCGGTGGTGGATCTGCTCTACACGCCCACCAGCGAGGTGCTGATGGTGCGCCTGGGTGAGCTGGAGCGCGAGGGCCGCCTGGAGGAGGGCGTGGAGGCGTTCCGCGAGGCGGCCGGGAAGCTGGCGTATGTCTTTCTTCCGTTCGCGGCGTTCCTCTTCGCGGCGGCGCCGGAGTTCATCGGGGCGATGTTCGGCGAGAAGTTCCTTCCGGCGGTGCCGGTCTTCCGCGTCAGCGTGTTGGGCGTGGTGCTCTCCATCCTCCCCATGGACGGGACGCTCAGGGCTCGCGGGCTGACCCGGGCCATCTTCGTCTCCTATGCGGTGAAGGCGGCGGTGACGGTGCCGCTGGTCATCCTCGGGGTGAAGCACCTGGGGTTGATGGGCGGCATTGGCTCCTGGGCGGTGGCGGAGGTGGTGGGCAAGGCGATGTTGCTCGTGCGCGTGCCCGCGGCGCTGTCCACTCCGCGACGTCAGCTCCGGCTGGTGGACATCATTCCCTGGCAGGCGCTGGGGCGCTCCTCGGTGGCCGCGGTGGCGGCGGGCCTGGCGGTGTTCCTCTTGAGGGCGGGCGCGCAGGGCGCCTGGATGCAATTGCCCACGGGCTTCTTCTGGCGGGTGTTGCCGCTGGCGGTGGCCGGGGTGCTGTTCGTCGTGGGCTACGTGGGGGTGCTGTACGCCGCGGGCGTCCGGCCGCTCACGGTGCTCGCGGGGCTGCGGCCCCGCAGGACTGTCTGAAGAAAACAGGGGGGCGCCCGAGGGCCTACTTCCCACTTGGGAAGGCGGTACCTAGGTTCCTCCCCGTCGCGCGGTTGGGTCAGGGAGGCGTGGATGGGTGTCGATGCGATGACGTTGTACCGGGTGGCTCGCGGCCTGCGGTTGAAGGGAGTTCCCTTGCTCCCTGCCTTGCTACGGAAAGCCATCTACTACCTCCACAGCTCGTACGTTCCGGACGAGGCCGACATCGGCGAGGGGACGCAGTTGGGGTACGGCGGCATCGGCGTCGTCATCCACAAGGCGGCGAAGATTGGCCGGCACTGCCTCATCTCCCAGCAGGTGACGATTGGCGGGCGCTCGGGACTCGAGGGTGCTCCCATGATTGGTGACTACGTGCGGGTTGGCGCGGGCGCCAAGATTCTCGGCAACATCCAGATTGGCGACTTCGCCGTCATCGGGGCCAATGCCGTGGTGCTGAAGGACGTGGCGCCGGGCACCGTCGTGGCTGGCATTCCGGCGCGGGTCATCCGGCAGGATCCTGATCCGCTCACCACGTATCAGCGGGAGATGGGGCTGTTGCCCCGGCGCTCCTCGCTGACGGCGGTGCCTCCCTCGGCGTCCGTACCGCGATAGGGCTCTTCAATGCGCGTGCTCCTGGTTGGCGACCATCCGCCGCCTTTCGGTGGCGTGGCGATTCACGTTCAACAACTTCACCGCTTCCTGCGCAGCCGTGGGGTCGAAGCGAAGGTGCTGGATATCGGAAAGGGCGGCCGGCCGGTTCCGGACGTCCTTCCGATGCGAAGCCCCGCGCACTTCGGCCTCAGGCTGACCGGGTTTCTCGTCTCGGGGTGGACGGTGCATGTCCACACCAGCGGGAACAACCCCAAGGCCTGGCTGCTCGCGGCGGCGGTGGGCAGTCTGCCGGGGGCGCGTGCCCCCCGCTTCATCACCCTGCACTCCGGGCTGTTGCCGGACTACCTCGCGGCGGCGCCGAGTCGGCGGGCCTTCGCGCGGGTGGCGCTGGCGGGCTACTCGCGCATCATCGCGGTGTCCGCGGCGGTGCGCGACGCGCTCGTGTCGTGCGGTATCTCCGAGGAGAGAGTCCTCGTCCACCCGGCCTTCTGCGCCTCCCAGGTGCAGGCGGGCCCGGTGCCCGTGCGAGTCGAGGCCGCGCGTGCTCGCCGCCGTCCGTTGGTGGTGATGGCACACCATCCGTCACCGGTGTACGGGCGCAAGCTCGCGTTCCGGGCGGTGCGTCAGTTGTTGGAGTCGCGTCCCGGCGTGGGCCTGGCGTTGTTCGGTCCGGGCACGGACTCCGAGGACTTCATCCGCGACGCGCGGGAGCTGGGTGTGGCGGGTTCGCTGGAGCCGCTGGGCGAGCTGGAACATCCGGCCGCGCTGGGGCTCATCGCCCGGAGCGACGTCTTCCTTCGTCCTACGACGCATGACGGAGACTCCATCTCCGTGCGCGAGGCGCTGGCCCTGGGCGTGCCCTGCGTGGCCAGCGACGTGTGTGAGCGGCCGGAGGGGACTCGGCTGTTCCACGCGGGAGACGCGGCGTCGCTCGCCGCGGGCATTCGCGACGCGGTGGAGGCGGGGCCCGCGCGCGTGGCCTCTCCGGATGTGGGGCCCGTGCTGATGGACCTCTACGCGGCCTTGTCACCCCGTCGGCCATCGCCGGCCCAGCCGGTGCCGGCGACGTGAGCTTCGTTCCAAACCTTGCTCGCGGGGACACCGCGAGGTTGTTCGACACAGGAGAGAAGAGAGATGCGGCGCAGTGAAGACTTGGATTTGACGCGCCGGGCCCTCCGGGGGCGCGACCTGGTGGTGTTCTCCAACGACTGGGATGGGGACCCGCTGTCGAAGGTCCACATCATGCGGATCCTCTCCCGGGACAACCGCATCCTCTGGGTGAACAGCATCGGCAACCGTGCGCCGAAGGCGAACGCGCACGACGTGAAGCGCATCTTCGGAAAGCTGGAGCGCTTCACGAAGGGCCTGCGCGAGGTGGAGCCCAACCTCCACGTCCTGTCGCCGCTGGCGATTCCCTTCTACGGCAATGAGATGGTGCGCGGGGCGAACCGCGAGCTGCTGCGGCTTCAGGTTCGCCGGGCGATGAAGCAACTGGGCTTCCAGCGCCCCATCTCCTGGAGCTTCCTGCCCGCGTCCGCGCCCGTGTCGGGCACGCTGGGCGAGGAGTTCGTCGTCTACCACTGCGTGGACGAGTTCTCCGCCTTCGCGGACACCAACGGCCGTCACATCGCGGAGCTGGAGGACCGGCTGCTGCGTCGCGCGGACATCTGCATCACCTCCGCGGAGCGCCTGCGGGAGAACAAGTCCCGCGTCAACCCGCGCACGGTGCTGGTGCGTCACGGCACGGACTTCCGCCACTTCGTGAAGGCGTGCGACACCACCACGCGCATCCCCGAGGACATCGCGAGCCTGCCCAAGCCCGTCATCGGCTTCTTCGGCCTGGTGGCGGACTGGGTGGACCAGGAAGCCATCATCGCCACCGCGCGAGCCCATCCGGAAGGCTCGGTGGTCGTCATCGGCAAGACGACGCCGGACTGCGACGATTCGAAGCTGCGGGCCGAGCCCAACATCCACATGCTGGGCCGCAAGTCCTACGCGGACCTGCCGGGCTACAGCCGGGCCTTCGATGTGGCGCTGATGCCGTTCAAGATCAGCGAGCTGACGTTGAACGCCAACCCGCTCAAGGTGCGCGAGTACCTGGCCTCCGGGCTGCCGGTGGTGTCCACGGACCTGCCGGAGGTTCGCAAGGTGGGGCTGTGCAAGATCGCCACCTCGACGGAGGACTTCGTGAAGAAGGTCGACGAGTGCCTCGCGGAAGGCCCCGGGCCCAACCGCGAGCGCGCCGAGAAGATCTTCAACGAGAGCTGGGATGCGCGGGTGGAGGAGATTCGCCACCACGTGGGCTCGGCGATGCTGGCCGCGGGCAAGACGCTCTAGGTCGAACGATTCGAAGCACGCGGCGGTGAGGGGCTCGGCTGTGGAGCCCGTCATCGCCGCGCGTGCGCTCACGTCCGGATGACGGACTCCCGGCCTGTCACGGCGCGCTCCAGGTGCGCGTAGAGACGGGCCACGCGCGCGTAGTCCGCTGGCCGGATGGTGGGCTGTGCCACCAGTCGCGTCAGCTCCGCCTTCGCCTCCAGGTAGCGCGACGCGGGGATTCCGCCGCTCTCCTCGAGCAGTCGCGCGGCTTCCGCGTCGTCCAGGGTCGGGGAGATTCCCAGGCGCTCCTGCAACCGCTGACGAAGCGCTCTGTCCAGCTCTGGAAGCAGGTCCTTCTCCACCTTCGAGCGACGCATGAGCCAGCCCATGCTGCGCACGTACTCGAGGGCGGAGCGGTGTCTCTCCACCAGCACCGGCCTGGGCGCGCCAAAGCGCGTGCCACGCGAGAGGACGTAGACACCTCCCACGGCGAGCACCTGCGCGACGAAGACCCAGATGCCTCGGGACAGAGGAGGAGGGGGCGCGAGTTGATGGTGGTACTCGTCGATGACGAGCGGACCGCGCGCGGCGAGGGCGTTCCAAAGGCGCGCGTTGTCCAGCAGCTCCAGGCGACGATTCTCCAGCAGGTCCGCGCCGGCGAGGACGTAGACCTCGCCCTTGCCGAGCGCGCGCCGCCACACGGCCACCGCGCCGCCGAGTCCCGCGAGGGGCACCGCCTCCGGGTGGTCCATGAGCAGTCCCCGGTCCTGGGACGCGCGCAGGGCCGTCAGTCCCCGGAAGGGGCCCGCGCCCAACCAGATGTCCAGCGTGGTTCCGCCCGCGTCAGCGAGGTCCGTGGCCAGTCCGCGCTCACTCGCGGGCAGCAGCGGCCCTTCCTCGAGCCGAAGCCACGTCTCCAGCGCGGCCTGGTGCATGCCCAGCTCGCGCGTGGACAGGTACACCAGGGTGCCGCCCTCCTGGACGAAGCGCTCCACGGCGTCCACTTCCTCCTGAGTCACGGGCCGGCCCGTGGGGGCCGCGAGCACCAGCGTGCGCGTCCCGGAGGCGAGCGACTCCAGCGAGGTGAGCTGCGTGCTCACTGCGCGGCCGCCCTCGCGAAGGAACAGGTAGAGCGCGCGTGCGCCCTGGGGGCCCGGGTTGTCCACGGAGGGGACGGGCGAGTCGGGGGCCTCCTGGCGGGTGGACAGCCCCATCGCGAGCGCGAGCGCGATGAGCAGGCCGAAGACGGCGACGGTTCGCGCGTTCTTCATGAGGAGAGTTCCCTCGTCGCGAGAGTGCCGGCCGTGACACCGTGAGGCAACGCGTGCCTCATGCAGTGCTCTCTGTGCCCAACGTCTCGTGGATGCGTTCTCGTGGAGGCGTTTCCCATGACGCCACGAGGCCGTACGCGCCTCATGCCGCGACCTCCGTGCCCAGCGTCCCGTGGAGTCGCTCCACCGCCTCGACGAACCGCGTGGCCTCCGCCTCCGGAACCGGTGTCAGCGAATAGAAGGCGCGGTCGTACCAGGACATCAGTCGCTCGACTTCGCGAGTGACGGAAGCGGGAGCTCCGCGCGAAGGCAGTTCCGCCGCCAGCTCGCGGTTGGTCTTCACCCGGTCTGGTCGAGCCAGCCGGCGCTCCTCCAGCGAGGACAGGAGGCCCAGCAAGGCCTCGCGAATCGCCTCGCGCGCGTCCGAGGCAAGCGCCGTGCGAGCGCGCTTCAGGTGCTCTGGCGGAGCGTCCAGCACCAGCGGCGCGCCAGCGTCGGAGGCCCCCGGAGTTACGTTGCTTCCGCGCAGGCGCAGGGAGCGCAGCTTCAGCGCGCCCCACAGCACCAGTGCTATCGCGAACCCGAGCATCACCGCGCGCGTCGCCACCGCGAAGCCCTGCGCCTCACGCGACTCGAACAGGCCCTCCAGCCACGCCTCCAGCTTGCGAAGCAGTTGCTTCACGACGTCGCCGTGGCGCTGTCGGGCGCGGGAGAACTCAGGCCTGTCGAGCACTGCCGTGAGGCGCTCGCGCTCCTCTCCAGACAGGTCCTCCACGTCCTCCTTCGACGCGGCCTCCTGTTGCTCCAGCGCGCAGGCCTGCTCCAGGAAGTCCGCCACCTGTCGGGCCCGCTCGGGCGGTTTGGCGTCCTTCTTCGAGGGGGGCAGGGGCATGCCGCCCAGGCGCCGCCCCAGCTCCGCCACGGCCGGGGCCAGCTCCGAGGGGCGGGCCTGGGCCGTCTCCTCCAGGGCGCGAGTGGTGGCCTCACGCTCGTCGCAAGGCAGGGAGGCCAGCAGCAGCAACAGGGGCAGGCTTGTCACGGAAGAACTCGACGTCAGGCCGCGAGAGGCGACGACGGCTCCGCACCCAGCCGCTGCTCCAAGTCCAAGGCCTCCCGCCGCACGCGCAGGTCCAGGTAGAAGAACGAGCAGACGACGAAGTTGACCGGAGAGAAGAAGGCCTGCGCGGCCACCTGGAGGATCTCCACGGGCACCAGCAGGAGCTGCGGCGTGCGCGCCATGGTGTCCGCCGCGAAGGGGTTTCCATAGGGCATCATCACCAGCCACGAAGGGATGCCGAAGAGCAGGTGCACCGAGAAGAGGATGAGGCTCACCACGGTGAAGAGAATCATCCCTCGCACCATCACCCGTCCCAGGAAGCCCGGCTCCACGCGCCCCGACAGCATCGCGCCCGAGCGCTTGAACGCGCCCCACGCCCCCAGGTCCTCCATGGCGAGCGCGGGAGGAAGCAGCAGGAAGCGAAGGAAGTACCAGAGGATGGCCCCGAGCAACCCCAAGGCCAGCAGCAGTCCGCCCACCACCAGCAGCACGATGCCCAGCACCTTCGAGTCCATGGCCGTGGCGACACCACCCGCCACCATCAGCACGGTGCCGGGGATGCTCGCCACCAGCGTCACCAGCGTCGACCACCCGAGCGACAGGAGGAAGGCCCCCGTCACCGCGCCCACCTTGGACAGGCTCCGGCGCAGGCTGTCCGCCGGGCTCACGGGCGTGCCGAGCTGCGCGGACAGCACGTAGCGGGCGCTCGCCACCATGGCCAGCCAGTAGCTCCAGATGAGGAACGTGAACAGCCCGCACCAGAGCACCAGTGACAGGCTCGCCTGTCCCATCATCTCCAGCGGCGCTTCCTTGGCGACGGCGTCCTTGTCCGTCACGTAGAGCATGGGCGTCAGCCAGCGCGTCAACTGGAGCGTCGCCTTGGTCGCGATGTAGTTGACCAGGGCGTAGCCGAGGCTCAGCACGAAGAGGGGCTTGAGGTGGCCGCGCCAGAAGGTGACGGAGCGGTCAATCAGCTCGCCCAGGGCAAGGGGGCGCAGCTCGGGGACGGAGGGAGTCGGAGTCACGGGACGCGCAGCATAGCCCGGGGCGCGCATGCGGCCAGCAGTGCTCGCGCAGCCCGGGCCGGGTCCTCCGCCTCCAGCACGGCGGAGATGACGGCGAAGCCCGCCGCGCCGGTGAGCCTGCTCGCCCTCTCCGCGGTGATTCCTCCGAGCGCGAGTGCGGGGCAGGGCAGGTGCGCGGCCAGCGCGGCGAAGCCCTCTGGGCCGAGCGTCGTCCGGGTGTCCCCGGGCTTGGAGCCAGGAGCGAACACAGGGCTCACCAAAGCGAGGTCCGCGCCGAGCGCCGCCCGGGCCTCGCGCGTGTCATGGACGGCCACGCTGACGAGCCGTCCGGCGGGCAGGTGAGGGCGGACGTCCTCGGCCGTAGGGCCGTCCGAGGGCAGATGCAGATGCGCGCCCACGAGGAGGGCGACGTCCAGCCGGCCGTTGACGAACAGCGGATTGCCTCGGGACTGGCAGAGCGCGGCGAGGACCCGCGCGTCCTCGAGGAATCGGCGCCCGGTGGCCGCTGGATGGCGGTGCTGGACGGCGACGTCGGGCCCCGCCTCGAGCGCGCGGGAGAGCGCGCCGAGGAGTTGCTCGCGGGGCAGGCGCCAGTCGGTGATGACGACGAGCCGGGGGAGGGCGGGCGTCACCGGAAGGGGCATGGTGCTACTGGACGATGCCTTCGAGCGGGCTGGACGCGGAGCCGTAGGCCTTCCGGGGGATGCGGCCGGCGAGGTACGCGTCCCGGCCCGCCTCCACGGCCTTCTTCATGGCGACGGCCATGCGCACCGGGTCCTGTGCGCCGGCGATGGCGGTGTTCATCAACACGGCGTCCACGCCCAGTTCCATGGCGATGGCCGCGTCGGACGCGGTGCCGACTCCGGCGTCGACGATGACGGGCACCTTCACCGTCTCCAGGATGAGCCGGAGGTTGTGAGGGTTGCGGATGCCCAGACCGCTGCCGATGGGGGCGCCCAGCGGCATCACCGCCGCGCAGCCCGCGTCCTCCAGCTTGCGCGCGGTGATGGGGTCATCGCTGGTGTAGGGCAGCACGGTGAAGCCCTCCTTCACCAGGATGCGGGCCGCCTTCACCGTCTCCTCGACGTCCGGGTAGAGCGTCTTCTCGTCGCCGAGGACCTCCAGCTTGACCCACTTGCTCATGCCCAGCTCCTCCGCGAGCCGGCAGGTGCGCACCGCGTCGTCGGCCGTGTAGCAGAGGGCGGTGTTGGGCAAGAGGCGCAGCTTTTCGCGGTCGATCCAGCGCATGAGCGAGGCCTCGCCCGTGGCCTTCAAGTCCAGCCGGCGCACGGCCACGGTGACCATCTCCGTGCCGGAGGACTCGTGGCAGCGCTTCATCACTTCGTGGCTGGGGTACTTCCCCGTCCCGAGGATGAGGCGGGAGGTGAAGGTCACCCCCGCGATGGTGAAGGGCTTGTCCTGGATGCTCATGGCCATCTCCTCGCTACCCGCCGCCGACGAAGGTGACGATCTCCACTCGGTCCCCGGGCTGGAGGTGATGCTCGGGGTGGCGGGCGCGGCGCACCACCTCGGCGTTCACTTCCACTGCCACGCCCGGACCGCCGACTCGCAGCGATTCCAGCAGCGCCGAGAGGGTGATGGCCTCCGGCACCTCGCGCGTTTCTCCGTTGACCCAGACCTGCACGGCGTCACGGCTCCTTGCGATGGGGACCCGGGGACGCACTACAGGGGGCCCTACCGTGCTGTCAACGCACACTCCGCCAGTACGTTCGCCATCGTCACCGGTATACTCGACGCCATGCTCATGGCTCCCAGCAGGCTTGTCTCCATCGCGCTCGTCGTCGCGCTCGGGCTGCCCCTCACCGCGCTGGCGGACGAACCGGTCGCCACGCTGGACGCTCCCGTCCGAGCGCCGACGCCCGTGCTCCACGGCCATCGTTATGCCTTCGTCGCCGGCGGCGTGCTCGCCCTGGGCGGACTGGGGTTGGGCTTCTTCGCGCAGGGCGAGGCCAAGCGCGCGCAGAGCCTGTCGTCGGCGCGCGATGCCAGCGAGACGTTGGACCGGGCCCGCTCGGCCTCTACCGCCGCGAACTTGATGTACGCCGCCGCGGGAGCCGCGGTGCTGTACGGTCTGGTGTTGGAGCTGCTGCCCGACGAGGCCGCCGAAAAGGCGAGCCTCACCTACCACTTCTGAACGAGCCCCCCGTGGCCCTCCGCTCTCCTGTCCCCCTCCTGGCCTGCGGCGCCGTACTCGCCGCCGTGGCCTGCTCCCTCAACGTGGATGACCTCGCCGGCAAGGTCTGCACGGACAACTCCGAGTGTCCCGCCGCCTATGCCTGCACCGCGCTGGGCGCCGATGGTGAGCGCACGTGCGAGGTCATCTACCCGCCGCACTACACGCAGGCCGACGGCGGCGGCGTGGATGCGGGGCCGGTGCCCACGTACTGCAAGGACATCCAGCCCATCCTCGCCGCCACGTGCGTGAGCTCCTGCCATGGCGAGGACACCAGTGGGAGCAGTCAGCCGTCGTTCCGGTTGGACTACTACGAGCCGACGGGCAACGGCCTCCCCGGCGCGCGAGCCAAGGCGCTGCGCATCCGGGTGCGCGCGTCGGACCTGAAGGACATGCCTCCCGCCGGCAGCCCGGCTCCCTCCGCGGAAGAGCGCGCGCTGATTGCACGCTGGGTCACCGGGGGCGCTCCGCTTTGCGACGCTCCGGCCGACGCCGGGCCCTGAAGTCTCCGTCGTACCCCCTCGCTTTCAGGTTCCAGGTTCCAGGACGAGCCCCATCATGAAGAAACTCCTCGCGAGCGCGGCCGGCGTCGTTGCGTTCACCGTGGCCTGCACCATCGACGTGGCGGACTTCACCGGCAAGACGTGCGAGACGGCCAGCGACTGTCCCGACACGCACACCTGCGTCGCGGTGCGACAGGGACAGGGCCGGACGTGCGAGGTGCTGGGGCTGCCCGGCATTCCCGACGCGGGGGATGTCGACGCGGGGCCGGTGCCCACGTACTGCGACGACGTGCAGCCCATCCTCGCCGCCAGTTGTGTGAGCAAGTGCCACGGCGCCGATACCAGCGACAGCGCGCAGACCTCGTTCCGGCTGGACTACTACGCCCCCGCGGATGGTGGAGCGGACGGCGGGGGACTGCCGGGCGCTTTCGCGAAGGCTTCGCGAATTCGCGTGCGCACGTCCGTGTTGCAGGACATGCCGCCCGAGGTCAGCGTCGTCCCGCAACCCACCGCCGCTCAGCGCGCCATCATCGCGCGATGGGTGGAGGGTGGAGCGCCCTTCTGCGGCGACGCGGGCAGCGACGCGTCGGATGGTGGCACCGCTGACGGTGGCCGCGGGGATGGTGGAGCCGACGCCGGGCCGTGATCGCGCGAGGTGGGAATGAAGCGTGCCTGCCTGGGCACCTTCGTTCCCCGCGCGGGCTAGTACCGGGGATTGTTCCCACGGAGAGCGGCCGGGCGACCGGGGCCCTCGTGCGTAGATCGACGCCCCTGTGTCTTCCAAACGCTTCGCGCAAGCCCTGTGCAAGTGCGAGAGGAGCGCTCACTTTCTGCCCAACACCGGGAGACATGCTCTCCCGCAAGCCTACCGAAAGGGGCGGAACAAAATGCGCAAGCTCATGATGGCGGTCGGTGCGGTTGCGGCTCTGGCGATGGTTTCCGGTTGCAGCAAGCGGGACAACGTCGCGGAGCAGCAGCAGGACGTCGCGGAGGCGCAGACGGAGGCTCGCCAGGAGACGGCGCAGGCCCGTCAGGAGGAGCAGCGGGACATCGCTGACACGCAGCGCAACGCGCAGGAAGACATCGCGGAGACGCATCGCGAGGCGAACAAGGAGATCGCCAGCGCCCAGGAGGACGTCCGCGATGAGCAGAACGACCTGGCCGAGGCGCAGCGCGACTTGAACGAGGACCTGGCCACGGGCGGC
Organism: Myxococcus sp. AM011; assembly: GCF_013372595.1. Taxonomy (NCBI): domain Bacteria; kingdom Pseudomonadati; phylum Myxococcota; class Myxococcia; order Myxococcales; family Myxococcaceae; genus Myxococcus; species Myxococcus sp. AM011. The sequence goes on along the minus strand of NZ_JABXEM010000122.1, from coordinate 2,375 downwards.
TCCGGCGCGGCGGGGGCCACCATGGCCGCCACCAGCGTCCAGGGCCGCGTGCTCTCCACCAGCGGTGACTCGCTGACCCTGGTGGACACCACCAACAACCGTCAGCTCAAGCTGAAGACCAACGACCAGAGCCGCATCCTCCAGGACAACCGCGCCGTGAAGGTGAAGGACATCAAGGAGGGTGACCAGGTCCGCGCCTCGTACGTGCTGGACGGCAAGGACATGGTGGTCCGCGAGCTGAGCGTCACCAAGGTCGTGACGCCCACCAACCAGTAGTCCGCCGCTGTTGGCGGTTCGTCTCCCGTAACGGATGGACCTGGGGCGGCTCCTACTTCGGTGGGGGCCGTTCCCTTTTTTCCCTGAATCCATTCCAAGAGGTTGGAAGGGCGTGTCGGACCTGGGTGGTAGGAAGGATGCGTGGGGTTTCCTCACGCCTTCCCAACCTTGGGGAGGACCTTCATACCCTGGAGCAGTCATTCGAAATGGGCACCCACCACCCTGCACAACCCCCTGCCAGACATTTCATCCTCTTCACCACCGGCGCCACGGCGTACGAACTCATCCGGTACCTGGGCGCGCGCGGCTCGGGAGAGCTGCTCATCGCGCGCAGGCACTACCTGGACACGCCAGGAGACCTGGTGCTCATCAAGCGCCTGCAAGACGCGGGCGACGAATTGGGACGGGCGCGGCTTCGCGAGGAGGTCAAACTGTTGATGCGGCTGTCCCATCCGGCCATCGCCCAGGTGTTCCTGGTGCGGGTGCATGAGGGGCTGCCCCACCTCGTCATGGAGTACGTGGAGGGGCAGAGCCTGGAGACGCTGGTCAGCTTCGCGGCGCTGCGGCGGCGGCCGCTCTCGGAGGCGTTCGCCGCCTATGTGGGCGCGGAGGTGGCGGACGCGCTCCACCACGCGCACACGCTGGAGGATGATCGCGGCCGGCCGCTGGGACTCGTCCACCGCGACGTCAGTCCGCGCACGCTGCGGCTGGATGTGAGAGGCCACGTGAAGCTGGCGGACTTCGCCCTGGCCTGGGCCCGGCTACCGGGGCGTGTGGCCACCGAGGCCCACGTCATCCGGGGAGACCTGGCGTACGCCTCTCCGGAGGCGCTGCTGCGTCAGCCGCTGGATGGACGCTCGGACCTGTTCTCGCTGGGCGTGGTGCTGCTGGAGCTGCTCACGGGGTTGCATCTGCTGGACCTGGAGGCGGTGGAGCGCGCGGCGCTGGCGGCCGGTCCGGCTCCGGACGCGGAAACACTCCTGGCGGAGAGCCCGAGCTGGCTGTCAGCGCCCCAGATGGCGGCGCGCATGGCGTGCTTCGCTCCGGAGCACGTGGACCACGCCACGCGCGCCGTGTCCTCGCCCCTGCGGGCCATCCTCGCGCGCCTTCTGCGCCGCGAGCCGGAGGAGCGATTCCAGACGGCGCTGGAGCTGCGGGACTCGCTGCGCGCGGTGCTGGTCGGACGGGGCTACGCATACGGGCCTTCAGAGGCCGCCCGTGAGGCGAATCAGGTGCGTCTGGACGCGCGCTCCCGGAGGCGCTCCGCGGACGTGTTGTCCTCGGACGAGGGGCTCCCCACCGCGTCGGGGCTGGGTGGCGCGTCCATGGCCGGGTCGTGAGCGGGGTGTTGGCGGAGAGCGGGGCGTGGGAAGGGTGCTTGTCTGGCGCGCGCGGACAGGCAGACTGATGCGCCTATGGGCGACGTGAACGAACTTCACCAGCGCTGGTGCATCGCGGACGGGCACGCGGACTCCCTCATGTGGAACCGGGACTTGTGCGCGCGCTCGGACGAAGGGCACGTGGACTTTCCCCGGCTGCGGGAGGCGGGGGTGAAGCTTCAATGCTTCACCATCGTCACCCGGGGCTTTCCGTTCATCGGTGGCTTCCCGGTGTTCGCCGCGTGGCGCGGCTGGCCCCGGGAGGCACGCGCGAGCGAGTGGACTCGCGCCCTCTGGCAGATTGAGCGCATGGAGGAGTTCTGCCGTCGTTCCGAGGACGCGGCGCGCATCACCACGACGGCGTCCCTCCTGGAGGACAACCTCGCCCGGGGGCGGCTGTCCGCGGTGCTGGGCGTGGAGGGCGGGCATGCGATTGAAGGACAGGTGGAGCGGCTGGCGGAGCTGCACCGCCGGGGCGTGCGCTTCATGGGGCTCACGCACCTGTCGAACAATGACCTGGGAGGCTCCTCCTTCCCGATGATGGGCAACCGGGGCCTGACGTCCCTGGGGCATCAGGTGATGGAGGAGATGGCCCGGCTGGGGCTGAGCGTGGACGTGGCGCACGCCTCCGAGCGCACGTTGGAGAATCTCTTCACCCACCCCACGGTGCGGTTCTTCTGTTCGCACACGGGCGTGCGCGCCGCGGGGGGAGGGTGGCGC
>NZ_JABXEM010000121.1:0-31764 GCF_013372595.1 Myxococcus sp. AM011 | reverse complement strand
GCGGCGGGAGGCCGGGCGGCGGGTGCGTCCCCCAGGGCCTGGCCGCAGAGCACGCAGGAGGCCGAGCGCGGCGGATTGAACCCGTCACAGGTCGGGCAAACCACGGAGAGAGACGACAACAAGAGCTGTGACATGGGCGGAGGCGAATCTACGGGCGCGTAAAACGTCGGGTCAACGAAAGCGAACGCGATGGGTGGGACAAGCCTGGAAGAGAAATACGACAGGTTCCGTGGGGCAACGTTGCCCCCCCTCCGGCACGAAGTTACGATTCCCCCTGCTTCGATGATCCGCCTGAACGACATCCTCCAACGGGTTTCCTCGTACCACCCGGACCCCGACCTGGACATCATCAAGAAGGCCTACGTCTACTCGGCCAAGGTGCATCAAGGCCAACTGAGGAAGTCAGGCGAGCCCTATCTCGTCCACCCGCTGGAGGTGGCCGGCATCCTCGCGGACCTCAAGCTCGACGAGGCCTCCATCGTCACCGGTCTGCTCCACGATACCATCGAGGACACGCTCGCCACCGCGGAGGAGCTCACGGAGCTGTTCGGCGCGGAGGTGGCCCAGCTGGTGGACGGCGTCACCAAGCTGTCCAAGTTCTCCGCGTCCGCCACGCTCTCCCAGGAGGAGAAGCAGGCGGAGAACTTCCGGAAGATGATCATCGCGATGGCGCAGGACATCCGCGTCATCCTCGTGAAGCTGGCCGACCGCACGCACAACATGCGGACGCTGGACCACATGAACGAGGAGAAGCAGGCGCGCATCGCCCAGGAGACGCTGGACATCTACGCGCCCCTGGCGAACCGGCTCGGCATCTCCTGGATAAAGACGGAGCTGGAGGACCTGAGCTTCCGCTACGTGAAGCCGCAGGAGTTCTTCGGCCTCCAGGAGAAGCTCAACAAGCGCAAGAAGGAGCGGGAGAAGTACATCGAGGACACCTGCGACCTCATCCGCTCCAAGCTCGCCGAGCGCGGCCTGAAGGGCGAGGTCTCCGGCCGCTTCAAGCACGTCTACAGCATCTACAAGAAGATCAAGTCGCAGGGCATCGACTTCGACCAGATTCACGACATCATCGCCTTCCGCATCATCTCCCCCGCCGCGCCCGCCTGTTACGAGGCGCTGGGCCTGGTGCACGAGATGTGGAAGCCGGTGCCGGGTCGCTTCAAGGACTTCATCGCGATTCCGAAGCCCAACATGTACCAGTCGCTGCACACCACGGTGATTGGCCCGCTGAGCGAGCGCGTGGAGGTGCAGATCCGCACGGCGGAGATGCACAAGATCGCCGAGGAAGGCATCGCCGCCCACTGGAAGTACAAGGAGGGCAAGGCCGTCATCTCCAAGGATGACGAGAAGTTCGCCTGGCTGCGCCAGCTCATGGAGTGGCAGCAGGACCTGAAGGACCCCAAGGAGTTCCTCGAGACGGTGAAGGTGGACCTCTTCACCGACGAGGTCTTCGTCTTCACGCCCAAGGGCGACGTGCGCTCGCTGCCGCGCGGCGCGACGCCGGTGGACTTCGCGTACGCCATCCACTCGGACGTGGGCAACCGGTGCGTGGGCGCGAAGGTGAACGGGAAGATTGTTCCCCTGCGCTACAAGCTGAAGAACGGCGACACGGTGGAGGTGCTCACCAGCCCGCAGCAGCACCCGTCCAAGGACTGGCTCACCTTCGTCAAGACGAGCCGCGCGCAGCAGCGCATCCGTGGCTTCATCAAGCAGCAGCAGCGCGAGAAGAGCCTGCAACTGGGCCGCGAGCTGACGGACCGCGAGTTCAAGCGCTTCCAGCTCAACTTCAACAAGCTGCTCAAGTCCGGCGAGGTGAAGAAGGTCGCCGAGGAGCTGGGCTTCCGCATCGAGGACGACCTGCTGGTGGCCATCGGCTACGGCAAGGTGACGCCGCAGCAACTGGTGCATCGCCTGGTCCCCGAGGAGAAGCGCCACGAGGCGGAGTCCGCGCCCCGAGGTGATGCTTCCGGCAACGGCGCGCCTGCGGGTGGCTCGTCCATGCTCCCCGGCCTGTCCCGCGTGACGGACCTGGCCAAGCGCCTGGTGGGCCGCAGCAACCGCAGCGGCGTGCAGATTGGCGGCGTGGACGACGTGCTCGTGCGCTTCGGACGGTGTTGCAACCCCGTCCCTGGCGACCCCATCGCCGGCTTCATCACCCGGGGACGGGGCGTGACGGTGCACACGGTGGGCTGCGAAAAGGCGCTCGCGACGGACCCCGAGCGGCGCGTGGACGTGAGCTGGGATGTGAAGGGGGACTTCAAGCGCCCCGTCACCCTGCGCGTACTGACGGCGGACCGCACGGGCCTGTTGGCCGACATCTCCAACATCTTCTCGAAGAAGGGCGTCAACATCTCCCAGGCCAACTGTCGGGCCACGGGGGATGACCGGGCGGTGAACACCTTCGAGGTCATCATCTCGGACTTGAAGCAGCTCACGGACCTGATGCGCACCATCGAGCGCTTGAGCGGCGTCTACTCCGTGGAGCGAATCTAATCCGCCGCCTTTCGTGCTAGAGCGCCCGGGAAATCCGGTGGCCCTTCTGTCGGGGCCACCCGAACCCTCGAGGTGCCTTCATGGCTCGGAAGACTCTTCACTCGGACCAGGCTCCCAAGGCCATTGGCCCGTACTCGCAGGCGGTGCAGGTGGACGCCGGGAAGCTGACCTTCCTGTCCGGGCAGATTCCCCTGGACCCCGCCACCATGGAGATGGTGACGGGAGACGTCGTCGCCCAGGCGGAGCGGGTGATGCTCAACCTGCAGGCCGTGCTCGCCGCGGGCGGGCTGGACTTCAGCCACGTGGTGCGCTGCACCATCTTCCTCACGGACCTGGGTGACTTCGCCAAGGTGAATGAGGTGTACGGCCGCTACTTCACCGGCGCGCCCCCGGCCCGAGCCACCGTGCAGGTGTCCGCGCTGCCTCGCGGCTCCAAGGTGGAGATCGACGCCATCGCCGTCTCCTGAAGCGTCCCTTCACCGCCGTGCAAGGCAAGAGGCCGCCGGACCTTGTCGGTCCGACGGCCTCTGGTGCTTCAGGGCTTCGGAAACAGCAGCCGGCGTGGAGCGGATTACTTCCCGTCCGCCGCGACGGCGCCGGCCTTCTTCAGCTCCTCATCGATGACGCGCTTGAAGGCGTCCAGCGGCTGGGCGCCCACGAGCGTCCGGCCGTTGATGAAGAACGTCGGGGTGCCGCTGGCGCCCAGGCGGGAGCCCTCGGCGGCGTCCGCGTCGATCTGCGCCGCGAACTTGTTCTCGTCCAGGGCGGCCTTGAACTTGGCGACGTTCAGGTTCAGCTCCTGCGCGTACTTGTCCAGGGACGCGCGATCCAACGCGCGCTGGTTGGCGAAGAGCTTGTCGTGCATCTCCCAGAACTTGCCCTGCTCGTGAGCGGCCAGCGCGGCGGCCGCGGCGGCCTTGGCGTTGGCGTGCATGGGCAGCGGCTGGTTCTTGAAGGCGACCTTCACCTTGCCGCCGTACTGGTCCTCAATCTGCTTGAGCGTCGGGACGACGCGGCTGCAGAAGGGGCACTCGAAGTCGGAGAAGGCGACGATGGTGACGGGCGCGTTCTTCGGGCCCTTCACCGGGGCGTTGCCCACGTCCACCTTCTGCACGGGCGGCTCGGAGGGAGCGGCGCCCGGGGGAGGCGCGGCCGGGGCCTCGGCGACGTTCTGCGCGTTCAGCTTCGCGTACAGCTCCTCGGCCTTGGTGCCGGAGGCCAGCAGCTTGTCGGCCTTGGCGATCTCCTCGTCGATGAGGCGCTTGAAGGAGTCGAAGGGCTGCGCGCCCACCAGCTCACGGCCGTTGACGAAGAAAGTCGGGGTGCCACTGGCGCCCACGGCGCTGCCGGCGGCGCTGTCCGCCTCGACCTTCGCCTTGAACTTGCCGCCGTCCAGCGCGGCCTTGAACTTGGCGGTGTTCAGACCCAGCTCCTGCGCGTACTTCTCCAGGGAGGCCCGGTCCAACGCCTTCTGGTTGGCGAAGAGCTTGTCGTGGAACTCCCAGAAGCGGCCCTGCTCGTGCGCGGCCTCGGAGGCCTCGGCGGCCAGCTTCGCGTTGGCGTGGAAGGGCAGCGGCTGGTGACGGAACACCACGCGCACGTCCTTCGGGTAGTCCTTCTTGATCTGCGCCAGCGTGGGGCCGGCGCGGCTGCAGAAGGGGCACTCGAAGTCGGACCACTCGACGATGGTCACCTTGGCGGTGGCGGGGCCGAAGGCGGCCGCGTCGGCCGGCACGTCGATCTTCTTCACGGACGGGGCCTGCTGCTGCGGGGCGGCCTTGGGCGCGGCGCGCTCGGCGCCCTTCTCGATGATCTTCGCGTAGACCTGGCTGGCGGGGACGCCACCCTTCACCAGGGCCTCCGCCTTGCCCATCTCCTCGTCGATGAGGGCCTTGAAGTTGTCGATGGGCTGCGCGCCGGAGAGGAAGCGGCCGTTGATGAAGAAGGCCGGGGTGCCGCTGGCGCCGAGCTGGCTGGCCAGGGCCTGGTCCTGCTGGATGGCGTCCGCCAGCTTGGGGCTGGTCAGGTCGGCCTTCCATTTGTCCAGATCCAGACCAATCTCCTGCGCGAACTGCTGCAGGGAGGCGTCATCGAGCTTCTTCTGGTTGGCGAAGAGCTTGCCGTGCATCTCCCAATACTTGCCCTGCTCACCGGCCGCGAGGGCGGCGAGGGCCGCCGGCTTGGCGCGGGGGTGGAAGGACAGCGGGTTCTGGCGCATCACCACGCGCAGCTTCTTGCCGTAGTCCTCTTCCAGCTTCTCCACCGTCACGTTGGCGCGGCTGCAGAAGGGGCACTCGTAATCCGAGAACTCCACAATCGTGACAAGGGCATCGGCGCTACCCCGGGTGGGGGAGCCTTCGATGGGAACCTTGAACACGGTGGGGTCCACCGGGCGGCGCGCGGCGGGGTTGGCCTGACCAGCAGCTTGCGCGGCGGGCTTGGCATCAGTCTTCGAGGACGGGCCGCTGTACACACGGCCGCCAACGAAACCAAGCACCAGGCCGACCAGCAGGGCCACGATGATATTGGGCTTCATGGGTGGGTTCTGCTCCTTCGCCATAGGTCCGACTCCGGCCCCGAGCGTGGATGTACGAGAAAGATTGAGAGGGCCGGGGTACTTAACAGAGGGATTTCCAGACACGCAAGCCGAGTGGAGGCACGCTCCGCTCGTCAAACAGTCCCCTCAGCGGCCCGGAAACTGGGCGGTTCTCGGAAAAATTCCGCATGCTCGGATCTGCGTGGTGCAGGAGAGAACAAACCCGATGGAGAACGCAGTGCGAGTGGACACCTCTGGGGCGTATTGCCCCATGCCCATCCTGGAGATCGCCAAGGTGATGCGGCGCCTGCCCGCGGGGGCCCTGGTGGAGCTCATCTCCACGGACCGGGGATTGGAGGCGGATCTGCCCGCATGGTGTGAGGCCACCGGCCATGAACTCGTCCGCCTGGAGCGCCGGGGGACGAGCTACGTGGGCTGGGTGCGCAAGGCGGGCTGAGAGGCCCGCGCTAGAGCAACTGGAGGACGCGGTCCTCGAGACGACGGCCCCGACTCACGCCGAGGATGAGCACGCCGCTCTGGAGCAGGTGCGCCACCACGCGGCTGATGACCTGCTCCGGCTTCGCCTGACCGCCGAAGCGCACCACGAGGATGCTCTCGCCTTCCATGCGCGCGTCGGTGACGTCGGGCAGGGTGGTCAGCTCCGGGGGGATGACCGTGCCGCTGGCGATCTGCACGCGGAACTCCGCGCCCTGGCCCGTGAGCTCGGACATGGAGCCCGCCTGCGCCAGCGTGCCCTTGTCGAGGATGGCCGCCGCGTCGCACAGCTCTTCCAATTCCTGGAGGTTGTGGCTGGAGACCACCACCGTCTGTCTGCCCTTCATGTCCTTGATGACCTGACGCACCTGCGCGGCGATGCGCGGGTCCAGGCCCGCGGTGGGCTCGTCCAGCAGCACGAGGGGAGGGCGACCCATCAGCGCCTGCGCCATGGCCGTGCGCTTGGCCATGCCGTGGCTGAGCGCCTGCGTCTGGACCTTCCAGGCGTCCAGCAGACCGACCTGGTCCAGCGCTTCGCGGGCCTCGTTCTCGGGAGTGGCGAGGCCCGACAGCTTCGCCCAGTACGTCAGGAGCGCGCCCACCTCCCAGCCCGGGGGCAGCACCGCGTCCTGCGGCAGCGCGCCCACCCGGCCCTTGAGGGCGCCAGGCGTGGAGGGGTCCACGTCCATGACCGTGAGCGTGCCCTCGGAGGGATAGAGATAGCCACACATCATGGAGAAGGTGGTGGTCTTGCCGGCGCCGTTGGGGCCGATGAGGCCATACACCGCGCCGCGTGGCACCGAGAAGCTGACGCCGTTGACGGCGACCTTGGGGCCGAAGCGCTTGGTGATGCCGAACAGTTCAATCGCCAGGTCGCTCACAGGTCCCTCGCGCGCAGGGCGCCGTAGGCACCGAGGAGAAAGAGGGTCGCGAAGGCCGCGTAGGCCGCGCCGCTGACGCCGAACTCGGTGATGTTCGGGTGCAGCAGATCCCCCGCGTAGTTGGAGGGAGACAGGTAGCGCAGGAAGCGCAGCGCGCCCGTCTCTCCCGAGGCCCGGCCCACGGTGTCCATCAGCCAGAAGACGAACAGGAGGATGAAGTTGAAGACCAGGCTCACCCCGGGCGTGCGGAAGACGCTGGAGCACAGCGTCGTGAGGGCCACGTACGCCAGCGAGAAGACGATGGCGGCCAGCCAGAACTTGAGCAGGTTGAGGCTCATCGCCGCGAAGCCGAAGTCCGGGTTGGCGATGCGCGCGTAGACGAAGATGGCCAGGTCGATGACGAGCACCAGCCCCACCAAGAGCGCCGCCTGCGTCAGGAACTTGCCCAGCAACACCGAGGAGCGCCGCGCCCGCACCGTCAGGTAGCGCATGGAGCGGGGGGCGACCTCGCCGCTGATTTGATCGAACCCCATCAGCGCGACGTAGGCGGGCAGGAAGAAGAGGGTGACCTTGAAGACGAGGAGCACCTCGATGGGGACCTGCGCGAGCGCCTCCATCATCGAGGTGTCGTTGCTGGTGAGGAAGCCCAGCACGCCCTTGCGCGTCTCCTCCATCATCCTCGCGGTCGACTCCGCGTCGGCGCCGGCACCGGCCAGTCGCTCGTTCATCGTCGCGCGCAGGTCGCTGGTCAGCTTGCCAATCACCAGCAGCACCAGCGCGGAGAACATGCTGTAGAGCCCGAGCAGCACCACCGCGCGACCACTGCGCACGGCCCGGCGGAACTCGGCGCCGAAGATGACCAGGGTTTCTTTCAGTCCGTCCAAAGTGTGGGTGACCCTATCGGACTTGCACACTCCGTCGCCAAGTTTCTGACAGGAGCGGCAACCAGGCGGACGGGGAAGCGTCCATGGACAGCGAGCCTCCAGTCGGTAGGATTCGCGTGCAGCCCTTGCCCCCTCAGCCCCCCTCGCGCCGCACATGACGATTCGCCGCCGCCTCCTGTCCGCCGCAGCGCTGCTTCCCCTCGCCCTGCTGTTGGGGGCCCAAGAACCGGTGCCAGGTGGTGCCACTCCCGAGGTACCGGCCGCGAGTGATTCCGGCGCTGTCGCTCCCGAGTCGGCGCTCCCGGCGAAGGACTCCCTCGTGGTCGCCTCCGGAGCCGAAGGGGTCGCCGACGGGGTCGGGGATGCGGGCCATGCGCCGGGGGCTCATGCCGGTGGTGGAGGCACCCTGGCATCCCCAGCTTCCATGGGTGGGGCGGATGGGGGGACGAGCCCGGAGGCCGACGCGGTGGCGGCCGCGGCGGTGCAGGGCGGGACGGATGCGGGGTTGGTGACGCTGGTGACGGTGCCGGGGCTGGTGCCTCCCGCGCCGGTGCCCTCGCGACTGACGGCTCCTCCCATGGCGAAGCTCCAGACGATGCCTCGCGCGGCGGACCTGCTGGCCCGGGCGAAGCTGCAGGGCGAGCGGTTGGTGGTGAAGGAGAAGGACGGCCACACGCGTGCGCTCACCGTGGACCCGGTGCTCCAGGCCTCGTTGACGAAGATCCTGCGGGACTACGAGGTGCCGTATGGTGCCGCCGTGGTGCTGGAGCCCTCGACGGGGCGGGTGCTGGCGCTCGCGGAGCACTCGCAGGCGCAGCCGGAGCTGCGCGGACTGCCCTATCGCGCGGTGTTCCCCGCCGCGAGCATCTTCAAGATCGTCACCGGCAGCGCGCTGCTGGAGGCCGGTGTCACCCCGACGATGGAGGAGTGCTTCCACGGCGGCAAGCGGCGGCTCACCGAGAAGCACCTGGAGGACAGTGAGCGCGATGGTGCCTGCTATTCGCTGGCGCTCGCGATGGGCAAGAGCGCGAACGTCATCTTCGCCAAGCTGACGCAGAAGCACCTCACCGCGGATGTGCTGCGTCGCATGGCCGCGCGCTTCCACTTCAACCGCGAGATTGATTTCGTGGTGCCCACGGACGTGTCGCTCGCCGCCGTGCCGGAGGATGGCTTCGCGCTGGCCAACACCGGTGCGGGCTTCGGAGATGTCTATATGTCGCCGCTCCACGGCGCGCTGGTGGCCGCGGTGGCCGCCAATGACGGGCGGTGGGTGGACCCCGTGCTGGTGGAGCCGGAGCAGGGTTCGCTCTTGCCTCCCGAGGGCGAGCGCGTGCTGACGTCCGAAGCGGCCAAGGCATTGACGGACATGCTGGAGGCGACCGTCACGCACGGCACCGCGCGCGGCATCTTCCGGGAGCGCAACTTCCGCGTGGACAACGCGGTGGGCAAGACGGGCACGCTCGCGGACCGCAATCCCTTTCGGGACTACTCGTGGTTCGTGGGCTTCGCGCCCCGGGACAACCCTCGCGTCGCGGTGGCCGCGCTCATCGTCAACGACCCGAAGTGGCGCATCCGTGGCACGTGGCTGGGCCGCGAGGCGCTTCGGCTCGGACTGGAGCGCGTGCCCGCGCCCGTGGAGCTGACCGCGCCGGCCTCGGCTGCGGGCAAGCACTGAGCTGACGCGAGGACCGAAGTGCGAAGCGCTTCACCGGCGCCAGGAGCCAGTCGGTGCTGGCCCACCGCACCACCAGGGACGACCCCTCGACGCGCTGCTACCTCGCGGTGAGCTTCACCAGTCCCATGTCCACGAAGCCGTGGAAGAACTTCAGCGCGTCCAGCTCCTGCAACGGCGACACGTTGACGATGGCGGCGATGTCGCGGCGCCCGTCGACGCGTGAGAGCAGGTAGCGCTCGGGCGCGGTGAGCTGGAGCGTCTTCAGGTGCGACGGCGCCACCTGGAGCGCTGGCACCTTCGAGGCATCCATCAGCTCCCGCCGCAGCTCCTTCAGCAGCTTCTCCTGCGCGGTCTTCAACAGCGCCGCCGAGCGGGGCGACGGAGACATCTCGTGCGCCTGTCGCGCCAGGGCCTCGCCGTCGCGCACGTTGCCCGCATCGATGAAGAGCTGCGCCGCCTGGAGCACCTCGTCCGACGACGACTCCGAGCCGATGACGCCCGCGTCCTCCGGCTTCTCCTCCTCAATCACCGCGGACGTCACGGGCACCGGCGCCTCGTCCGACACCTTCACCGCGTCCAGTCGGTAGAGCGCGTACAGGCGCTGGTAGAGGAAGAAGTCCGTGGCGTGAAGCGCCCGGGCCAACCCATCGATGCTCAGCCCGTCCTGGATGAGCTGGACGATTCGCTCGTCCATGCTGCCGGGCTTGCGCTCGGGCAGCTTGCGTTCATCCACGGACAGCCGCACCCCGCCGGAAGGGAACACCGCGCGGATGGCCTCCCACGCCGTCTCCCGGAACTCGCCCTCGCGGTGGATGTCCATCAGGTCCACCTCGACGTCGAGGCCGGCGATCTCCGGCGCCGTGTCCGATGCCTCGAAGGTGAACTCGCCTTCCCGCCAATGGAAGGCATCCAACATCATCTCCCGGAACTTGTGGCTCAGCGTCGAACGCGCCGTCGCCTCCTGCACCACCCCCATCGTCACCAGCACCTTGCCCAGGAAGACTCGCGTCTGGGCCTGCGTGCCGAACGCCTTCTCGAGCTGGGCCTCCGTCACATGCCCCATGGTGATGAGGAATTGACCGAAGTACTCCCGCGGCTGATTGGAGCTGGCGCAAATCACCTGGCCATCGCGGAGGACCCATTGCTTGCGGACCTCCCCACGCTCCACCTTCAGCGAGCCGGTGGCTCGACGGTTCCCGAGGTAGACGACGAGGTCCTTGAGGGGCATCGTCGGTAAGTCACCAGTCAGACCGCGCATCGACCGTCCATCCTGCCCGCCATGAGAGTCGAGATCTACTCGAAACCCAAATGCTCCCTCTGCGACAAGGCCGCCGACGTCGTGGACGCCGTCCGCGCTCGCATCCCCTTCGAGCTGAGGCTCATCTCCATCCTGGAGGACCCGGCACTCTTCGAGCGCTGGCGCTACGACATCCCCGTGATCGTCATCAACGACGTGCCCGCTTTCAAACACCACGTCACGGAGGCCGAACTGGAGGCCCGGTTGCGTGAGGTCCAAGGTGGCATGTCCATTGCTAAAACCGGTGCCCAAGATGGGTAGCCGAGTGCCCTTCCCTTGGAATTCCGGGGGGATGAAGAGAGCGGGGAAGGGCTTGGGACTGTAATTCCGGGCACGTGCCGGGGGAGTGGTGGAGAAAATTCTGGTGGGGAGGCTGACGTGGTGGGCGTGAGACGCAAGCGGGTGGGGAAGGCGGCGCAGCCGCCCACCGTGCTGCTCATCGAGCCGCGGGCGGACGACCTGGAGCGGAACCGGATGCTCCTCGGGGAGGCCGGCTTCCGGGTGGTTCCGGTGACGCGCTTCGACGCGGCGGTGCCGCTGTTCGAGGTCATCCGTCCGGACGCGGTGCTGCTGGCGGTGCAGGCGCCGGATTATGGCGCCGTGCAGGTGGCGAGGAGGCTGCGGCAGATCAGCCGGGGCACCGTGCCGTTGCTCTACATGGTGGACCCGCACGACGTGGGGGCCTACCAACACTGTCTGGAGAAGGGGCAATGCGTGGACGTGGTGCCACGCTCGGGCAGCGGCTCGGAGCTGGCGGTGAAGCTGCACGCGCAACTGCGGCTGAAGGCGGCCGTCCTGCGGGCGGCGTCAGGTGAGGAAGAGGACACGGCGCTGGCGCTGCATGACCCGGTGACGGGCCTGTACAACAAACCCTTCCTGCTCTCGTTGCTCGGGCTGGAGGTCCGCCGGTGCGAGCGGTATGGCGGGTCCTTCTCCGTGATCTCCGCGGAGGTCGGTGGCTGGAGCTCGATGCGCAAGGAGTACGGGCGCGGCATGGCGGAGCGTCTGCTGGTGTACAGCGCGGTGGTGCTGGGGCAGACGGTGCGGGAAGCGGACGCGGTGGCCCGGGTGGACGAATGCCAGTTCGCGTTGATGTTGCCGGGGACTCCGGCGGAGGCGGTGCCGGTGATGCTGTCGCGGGTGGCCGCGCGCTTCGAGTCGGCGCGTTTCCAGGTGGACGGTCGGGTGGTGCGCACCACGCTGGAGCTGGGGGCGGTGAGCTTCCCGGACACGGTGGGGACGCCTCAGCAGCTTTTGAACGCGGCGCAGCAGGACATGCGGCGCACGCGTGAGTTTCGTCGGATGACCGGGTCCATGGCCCGGCTCTCGGTGTGAGGATGGGCGGAGGTTCGATGCAGAGGGCGAGCGGAGGCGAGGGGATGGATCGGATCGCGGTGCTGGTGGTGGATGACGAGGAGTCGGTTCGCACCTTCATGTCCGAGTTGCTCGGCAGCGCGGGTTATCAAGTGCGCTCGGCGGGGAGTGGCGCGCAGGCGCTGGAGATGCTCGCGGGGGGCTCGTTCGACGCGGTGTTGCTCGACGTCGTGATGCCGGAAATGAGTGGCCTGGAGGTGCTTCGTCGCTACCGGGCCCAGGGGGGTAATGCCCCCGTCGTCGTCCTCAGCGGCCTGACGGGCGCGGATGACGCCGTGCGCGCCATGAAGATGGGCGCCACCGACTATCTGTCGAAGCCCCTGGGCAACGACGAGCTGCAGGATGCCCTGGCCCGTGCGCTCGGCACGCGCGTGCCGGACCGTCAGGTGGTGCCTCCACCCCTGGCTCCGCGTCCGGCGGCGGACCCCGCGGGGGATGCCCGGGTGCTCATCTCCTCGTCTCCGTCCATGCGACGGGCACGGGCGCTGGTGGAGCGCATCGCGAACGAGAACGTCCCGGTGCTGCTCCTGGGCGAGTCCGGCACGGGCAAGGAGGTCATCGCGCGGGAGATTCACGCACGCAGCCAGCGTCGCGGTCGGCCGTTCATCAAGGTGAACTGCGCGGCGCTTCCCGGCGAGCTGCTGGAGAGCGAGCTGTTCGGCCACGAGCGCGGCGCCTTCACGGGGGCCACGGCGGAGAAGCCCGGCAAGTTCGAGCTGGCGGACCAGGGCACCATCTTCCTGGATGAGATTGGCGAGATGGCCATCCGCCTCCAGGCCAAGCTGCTCCAGGTGCTCCAGGACGAGGAGTTCTTCCGCGTCGGTGGCAAGAAGAGCGTCCGTGTGGACAGCCGCGTGGTGGTGGCGACCAACCGCGACCTCGAGAAGGAGATCGCGCTCGGCAACTTCCGCGAGGACCTCTACTACCGCCTCAACGTGGTGGCCATCCGCCTGCCGCCCCTGCGCGAGCGTCGCGAGGACGTGGTGCCGCTGACGGACCACTTCCTCAAGAAGTACGGCCGCCAGTACATCTCTGGCATCGCGGAGCTGCCCACCGAGGTGCTCCAGGCCTTCGCGGACTACGACTGGCCGGGCAACGTGCGCGAGCTGGAGAACATGGTGCGCCGGCTGTGCGTGCTGAAGGACCCGACGCTGGTGCTCGACGAGCTCAACGCGGCGGGCCGCTCTCCGGCGAGCGCGCCGTCCCTGCCCACGTCGTACGCAGGTGACGACAGCGGCTACAACCACCGCGCGGTGGAGGAGCACGTCCGCGCGCCCGCGTCCTCGTCCGTGCAGGTGCTGGAGATGCCCTCTCGTGGCGTGTCTCCCACGACGGCGGCGGCGCACACCCAGGCCCATGCGGGCGCGGTGATGGAGCCGTTGAACTCCGTGATTCCGGCGCCGCGCTACATCAATCCGTTCGATGTGCCGCAGCCTCCGCCTCCTCCGCCTCCGGCCGGGGAGCCTTCGCTGAAGGACATCGGCAAGCGCGCGGCGATGCTGGCCGAGCGCGAGGCCATCCTCGCCATGCTCCAGCGCACCGCGTGGAACAAGCGCCGCGCGGCCGGCAAGCTGCGCATCAGCTACAAGGCGCTGCTCTACAAAATCAAGGAGTGTGGAATCATCGACCCGCGCTCCAGCGCGGAGCTGTAGCCCGACGTCACGGCTTGCCATCGCCCCCCGGCTTTCGCTATCGCGGGGGGCATGACAACGCCCCTTGTCCTTCTGGGCTCTGGTTACACGCTGACGCGGCTCGCGGTGGCGCAGGCGCAGGCGGGACGAGAGGTCCTCGCCTCCACGCGCGACACCGCCCGCCGCGAGGAGCTGACACGCGCGGGCGCCCGCGTCGTCTCGCTGGAGGACGCACTCCTCCAGACGCAGGGCGCGCACGTGGTCGTCTCCGTTCCACCCGAGGCGGGGCTGGATGGCGCCATCGCCAGCGCGCTCGTGGCCCGGCCTCCCGCGCGGCTCATCTACCTGTCCTCCACCGGCGTCTACGGCATTGCCCGCGGCGAGGTGGACGAGGACACGCCGGTGGATGTCACCTGGCCTTCGTCACTCCCTCGGCTGGAAGCGGAGTCGCGCTACCTGCCGCTCGGCGCCATGGTGCTGCGCATCGCGGGCATCTACGGCCCCGGGCGCGGTGCCCACTCGCGGCTGCTGTCCGGCAACCTTCGCCTTCCCGAGAAGGGAGGACGCATCTCCCGCGTGCACGTGGACGACCTGGGCGCGGCCATCCTCGCCGCGCTGGAGCAGGGCTCGCCTGGCGCGCTGTACTGCGTGGCGGATGACCGGGCCGCTCCGCTGGAGGAGACCGTCACGTGGCTGGCGCATCGGCTGGCCATGTCGGTCCCCCCGCGGGTGCCCCTGGAGACGCTGCACGAGTCCCTGCGAGGAGACCGCGCCATCTCCAACGCGCGGCTCAAGGAGCTGGGCTGGCTGCCTCGCTACCCGGACTTCACCGTGGGCTTCGCCGCGGTGCTGAAGGAAGAAGGCCGCACGAGCGGGGAGGGCGACATCGTCATCCGCCCCGTGTTTCCCGACGAGGTGGAGGCCTTCCGGGCGATGCGGCTGCGCTCGCTGACGGAGCACCCGGAGGCCTTCGGGTCCTCGTTCGAGGAGGAGTCTCAATTCGGGCTGGAGGTGTTTCGCGGGCGGCTGGAGGCGACGGATTCGCAGCGGGTGCTGGGCGCCTACGACGGGACGCGGCTGGTGGCCGTGGTGGGCGTGCGGCGGGAGCCTCGTCTCAAGTCCGCGCACAAGGCCTTCGTCTGGGGCATGTACGTGGCCGAGGAGGCGCGCTCGCGCGGTGTCGGCCGACGACTGCTCGTCGCCATCCTGGCAGAGGGCCGAAAGCTCCCCGGCGTCGAGCAGCTCCTGCTGGCCGTCGTCTCCGGCAACGCAGCCGCCCACACCCTGTACCGGTCCGTCGGCTTCCAGACATATGGCGTGGAGCCTCGGGCCCTGAAGATCGGCGGGGCCTACGTCGACGAGGAGCTGATGGTCCTCACGCTCTGAGCTGGCCCCGGACGCACATCGTCGCACCCGGGCCTGGCGCTTCGTATCGGGCCCGCGACGTCCGGTTTGTTTGCGCCACTTGGGATGGGTGGGTGACAGATCCACGACGCCCGGGTGTTCCAGGCAGCGGAGGACGCGTCGCTGGCCTGGGTGGCCGTGCCGACCGCGCTGGAGGCTTCGTGAGCATGGCCCTGTGCACCCCTGACTGGCTGCTGGAGCGAATCGCCCTGGGCGAGCTGCCCTCGGACGCGTTCACCGCCGCCCGCGCCAAGCTGGAGCAGGAACCGCACGGGCTCGCGCGGCTGGCCCGGCTGGAGACGGACTCGGTCGAGACGCTGGCCCGCCACCCTCCCGAAGCGGTGGCCCGGGAAGTGGCCCGTCGGCTGCGGACCTCCGCGCACATCGAAGCCCACTTGGCGCGGCAGCCGGAGCGCCAGGGCTGGCACGGGCTGTCGATGGGCATGCCGGTGGCCGCGTGCCTCGTGCTGCTGTTCCTGTCCACCCAGCAGGAGCTGGCCGTGGAGCCGCCCTCGCTGGTGCCCGTGCATGTCGAGCTGCTGGAGACGGTGGGCATCAAGGGCGATGCGCGGCTCATGGTGTACCGCCAGGACGAAGGCGAGGCGGAGCTGCTGTCGGACCACTCGCCCGCACGGCGTGGAGACCTGCTCCAGCTCAGCTATATCTCTGGAGGCCGCCGCCACGGCGTGGTGGTCTCCGTGGACGGACGAGGCGCTGTGACGCTGCATCACCCCACCACGTTGGTGGGACCCACGAAGCTTCAGTCGGGAGACGCGGTGTCCTTGACGCATTCCTATGAGTTGGACGACGCCCCGGGTTTCGAGCGCTTCTTCCTCGTCACCGCGGATTCACCGCTGGATGTGAGCAGCGTGCTGGAGGCAGCGCGCCTGCTGGCTCGTCACCCCACCGAGGCAAGCACCCGGCCGCTCCCGCTTCCGGGTACCGTGGCCCAGACCTCCTTTACGTTGGAGAAAGTGCCGTGATGCCGCGGTCGCTCCTGTTCCTGTCCCTGCTTCTTCCCTCGCTCGTCCTGGCGGCTCCCGCCACGCCCGCGCCCGTCGCCGTCCGCCGCTTCGCGCTGTTGGTAGGCGTCAACGATGGTGGCCCTGGCCGCGCGCGGCTCCGCTACGCCGTCACCGACGCGAGCTCCTTCGGCAACGTGCTGGAGGAGCTGGGCGGGGTGTTGCCGCAAGACCGGCTGATGATGCTGGAGGGAGACCGCGCGGCGCTGGAGCAGGCGCTGGCGCGCTTCAAGGCCATGGTCGCCGCGGCGAAGTCGCCCGGCTCGCGCACCGAGGCGCTCATCTACTACTCGGGCCACTCGGACGAAGAGGGCCTGCTGCTGCACAAGGACCGCTTCGGCTACCGCGAGCTGCGCCAGGCGCTGGAGCAGCTCCCCGCCGACGTGCGCATCGCCATCCTCGACTCCTGCGCCTCCGGCACGCTGGCGCGGCAGAAGGGCGGCGTGCGCCGTCCCGCCTTCCTCGTCGATACGTCCTCCGCCGTGCGCGGCCACGCCATCCTCACGTCCTCCTCCGAGGACGAGGTGTCGCAGGAGTCCGACCGCATCGGCGGCTCGTTCTTCACGCACAACCTGGTGTCGGGCCTGCGCGGCGCCGCCGACTCCACGGGCGACGGGCGCGTCACGCTCCACGAGGCGTACCAGTTCGCCTTCCACGAGACGCTCGCGCGCACCGAGCGCACGCGCGCCGGCGCGCAGCACCCCGCCTATGACATCGAGCTGGCCGGCACGGGCGAGCTGGTGATGACGGACCTGCGCACCACATCCGCCGTGCTGGTGGTGGGCGAGGGCGTCGAGGGGCGCCTCTACGTTCGCGACGAGCCCGGGCGCCTCGTCGTGGAGCTGAACAAGCTGGCCGGCCGCGCCACGGAGCTGGGCCTGCAGCCGGGCCGCTACACGGTGATGCGCGAGTCGCGCGGCGCCTCCTCCCAGGCGGTGCTGATGGTGGGCGACGGCGCGCGCACGGTACTGGCCGATGCCGCCTTCGTGCCGGTGATGGGCGAGCTGACCGCGATGCGCGGCGGCGCTCCTCTCGCGGGCGCGGGTTCGCAGCCGATGGTGATGCCGATGGACGGCTCGGGGCGCCCCTATCGCTTCCTGAACCTGGGGCTCATTCCGAAGCTGCAGACCAACGACCTCTTCGGCCCGAATGGCGAAGTGGACAACGCCCTCTCCGTGTCGCTGGGCGTGGCGAGCCTCGGGCGGCTGAATGGCTTCGCGGTGGCGCTGGGCGCGAACTGGAACTCGGCCTCCATCCGCGGCGTGCAGATGGCCATCGGCGGCAACGTGGTGCGCGGCGAGGTGAGCGGCATGCAGCTCGCCGTGGGTGGCAACTGGGCCAGCGGACGGGTGGGCGGCGTGCAGGCCGCGGTGGGCGTCAACGTCGCGCGACAGGGCGGAACGGTGGGGCAGCTCGCCGTGGGCGCCAACGTGTCCAGCACGTCCATGTCCGGCCTGCAGATGGCGGTGGGCTCCAGCTGGGTGGATGGCGACTTCGACGGCTACCAGGCCGCGGTGGGCCTCAGCATGGTGCGTGGCAACATGTCCGGCGTGCAGATGTCGGCGGGCATGAACTGGGCCGACTCCGCGCGCGGCGCGCAGCTCTCGCTCATCAACATGGGCGGTGACGTGGAGGGCATGCAGCTGGGCCTCATCAACATCGCCGGGAAGATGAACGGCGTGCAGTTGGGCCTCATCAACGTGGCGCGGAATCTGGAGTCCGGCGTCCCGGTGGGCCTCTTGAACATCGTGCAGAACGGCCAGTTCCACGTCGAGGCATACGGCAGCGACGTCAACTTCGCCAACCTCGCGCTCAAGGTCGGCAGCCGCTACCTGTACACCACGCTCGTCGCGGGCGTGGGCTCGGTGACCAACTCGCGCGGCCCCAGCCACTGGACGATGGGCGTGGGCATCGGCGGGCATGTGCCGCTGACCGAGCGCTTCTTCTTCGACGTGGACGTGGTGACGAACAGCATCCACGAGTGGGGCGGCTCGTTCGAGGACAACCGGCTCTTGCACCAGGCCCGGTTGATGGCCGGCTTCCAGCTCGCTTCCCGCTTCGCCATCATCGCGGGTCCTACCTTCAACGTCATGCACACCACGGACGGTGAACCCGTCACCGCGCTGAGCCAGTTCTCCAAGACGACCGACCGGGACATCCTGTTCTGGCCCGGTGTCCAGGTGGGCCTGCGCCTCTGACGGGCCGTCCGGAGTGGAGCGGATGGCTCCCATCAGCCGGACGAACTCGAAGAACCCCAGAACGCCTTTCCACCGGGTGCTTCCCGGTGAGAGGCTGGCCGAACGGCCGTTGGCATGGCCGGGCAACCCTTGCCCTGGGGGCACGATGTCCAAGTTGCTGTTCGCGGCATTCAACGAGGGCGCCAAGCTCTCGATGACCGGACAACATGACGCCGCGATCTCCGCCTTCGACAAGGTCCTCGCCGTGGACCCGAAGCACTTCCCGGCCCTCACCGCCAAGGGCTCGTCGCTCGCCCTCCTGGGCCGCACCGAAGAGGCCCTGCGCTGCTTCGAGCGCGCCATCGAGGTGGACCCCTCCGCCGCGGACCCGCATCGCGACGCCGCCCTCTGTCAGCTGGAGCTGGGCGAGCCCGAGGCCGCCGCGGAGTTGATGGAGCGCGCCGTCCAGCTCAACGCGGACCCCGGCTATCGCGAGGCCTCCGCCATCGAAGTCTACGAGCGGGGCAATGCGCTGCTCACCCGGGGCCCCCGCCGCCCCGACAAGGCCCGTTACCGGCAGGCTCGCCACACCTTCGAGCTGGCGCTGGAGCTGTCCCCCGCCTACGTCGAGGCAGCCAAGGCCCTGGCCGACGTCTGGGAGCACCTGGGCGACACCGCCCAGAGAGACCACTACGCCCAGCTCGCCCTCCGGCTGCGGCCCGTGACGGGCTGAGCAGACGGCGGGACGGGGGGACGCGCCCTCCGACGCGGCGACTCGCTCGCCTTCGCGAGGAGGATGCCCCTTCGCGGACGCATCGCCGCGTTTGCGCTGTTACCCCTCCGCGCGGTCGTTCCGCGCTATAATTCAAGATTAGTCCGACAACACTGCCCGGAGAACCCAGAAGATGATTGTCATGCTCGAGCCGGACTCCCCCGAGTCCGTGGTGTCCGCCGTCCTCCAAGTCGCCTCCCAGTACAAGGGCGTGACGCCCCGTCCCCACGT
Source organism: Myxococcus sp. AM011 (assembly GCF_013372595.1). Taxonomy (NCBI): domain Bacteria; kingdom Pseudomonadati; phylum Myxococcota; class Myxococcia; order Myxococcales; family Myxococcaceae; genus Myxococcus; species Myxococcus sp. AM011. The sequence continues at coordinate 12,889 of NZ_JABXEM010000121.1, read as the reverse complement.
CATGGCGGGGGCTGAGTACACCGTGACGGAGGTCTATCTGCTGGGCCCCACGGCGCAGGTTCCGACGGAGGTCTTCGAGCAGATTCCAGGCGTGCGGCAGGTGGTGCGCGTGTCGCAGAAGTACCGCGTCATCGGCCGGCACAAGGGCCAGCGCGCGTCGACGGGCTTCGACTACAACGGCGTGACGTTCGACGAGAAGAGCGTGCAGTTGTTCGCCGGCCTGTGCGCGGTGGACACGAAGGAGAACGTGGAGTCGATGATGGCGGCGCTCGCGCGCTGCGACATCCGCACCACGCGCATGGGGGCGTACAAGCCGCGCACCAACCCGTACGAGTTCCAGGGCCTGGGCGCCGCGTGCCTTCCGTGGGTGTTCGAGTCCGCGGGCAAGCACGGCATCAAGGTGGTCGCCATGGAGGTGACGCACCCCCGGCACATCGACGAGATTCGCGACGCGCTGGAGCGCTCGGGCAACGCCACGGGCGTCATGCTCCAGGTGGGCACGCGCAACGCGCAGAACTTCGAGCTGCTCAAGTCCATTGGCCAGCAGCGCATCTTCCCCGTGCTCTTCAAGCGCGGCATGGGAATCACCCTGGAGGAGTCCCTCAACGCGTGCGAGTACATCGCGAGCGAGGGCAACCCGAAGATTGTCTTCTGCCTTCGCGGCGTGAAGACGCACCTGGGTGACCCGCACCGCAACATGGTGGACTTCGCCCACGTGCCGGTGGTGCGCCGGCTCACCCGCATGCCCGTGTGCGTGGACCCGTCACACGCCATCGGCCGCGCGGATGCTCCGCCGGACGGCCTGCCGGACATCTTCCACTCCATTGGCCAGGGCCTCATCGCGGGCGCGTCCATGGTGCTGGTGGACTTCCACCCGCACCCGGAAGCGGCGCTGTGCGACGGCCCGCAGGCGCTGCGGCTGGAGCAACTGGCGTCGCTCCAGCGCTACACGCAGATTGTCCGCGAGGCGTACCTGTCCGTCGTGAAGAACGGCGACGGCAGCCAGCCCACGACGGCGTAGCCGCTTCAGGCCACGCCGTAGCTGCCGAGGACTCGCAGGGTGATGCAGGCCGCCTGGGCGGCTTCCACCGCCTCGCGCACCCGCGGGTCCTCCAGCGCGCCGTCCACGTCCAGGCACCACACGTACTCCCACGCGCGGCGCTGGGGGCGGGACTCAAGGCGGGACACCTCCAGCCCCCGTCCTGAGAAGGCCCCCAGCACGCGGTACAGCGCGCCGGGCTCGTTCTGGACGGTGAAGGCCAGCGCCGTCTTGCGCCGCTTCCACGCGCGCGGCGGCGCGGTGCCCACGGTGATGAAGCGCGTGTGGTTGTCCGGCGAGTCCTCCACGCCTTCCTCCAGCACCGTCAGCCCATACAGCTCCGCGGAGACGCGGCTGGCGATGGCGGCCGTGCGCGGCGGGGCCTCCTTGGCGACCTTGCGCGCGGCGATGGCCGTGTTGGCCTCCGCCACCGGTTGGATTCCGCGCCGCCGCAGATAGCCCGCGCACTGCGCCAGCGCCTGGGGATGCGACAGGACCCGCTCCACGTCCTCCAACGCGAGGCCCGGCGGCGCCACGAGGCAGTGGTGGATGCGCAGCGACAGCTCGCTGGAGACCTCCAGGTCGTGCTCCAGGAGCAGGTCCACGTTCTCCACCACCGGTCCGCCCAGTGAGCTCTCCACGGGGAGCACGCCCGCTTCGACGCGGCCCTCGGCCACCGCCTCGAAGACGGCGCGGAAGGTGGGGTAGGGGACGGCTTCCACGTCCGGGCCGTAGAGCGCGCGCAGCGCCTCCTCGCCGTAGGCGCCGTGTTCTCCCTGGAACGCGACGCGGCGCCGCTGGGACGACGACGGCTCAGCCATGGCTCCCCTCGGCGCGGCCATACGTGCCCAGCACGCGCAGGAAGGACGTCAGCGGACGGATGTCCTCCAGCGCGGCCGTCAGCGGCGCGGAGGCGGCGTGGCCCTCCACGTCCACGTAGAAGCGGTACTGCCAGGGGCTGCCCGGAATGGGGCGCGACTCCAGCTTGCTCAGGTTGACGCCGCGCAGGGTGAGGCGCTGGAGCATCTCCCCCAGCGTGCCGGGCTTGTGCTCCAGCACCATCAGCAGGGACGTCTTGCACGGCACGCCCGGGGCCAGCGGCGTGGCCTCGCGGCCCACCTCCACGAAGCGCGTGTAGTCGAACTCCGGCTGCAGCTCTCGCGCGAGCACCTCCAGGCCGAAGCGCTGCGCGGCCGTCTCGCTGGCGATGGCGGCGACGGTGAAGTCATTGCGCTCACGCACCTTCTGCGCCGCGCCGCCCGTGTCGGCGTCCGGCACCGCGCGCGCCCACGGCAGCTTCTCGCGCAGGAAGGCCTCGCACTGGGCCAGGGCCTGCGGATGCGAGAGCACCTCGCGCAGCGTCTCCAGCTTCGCGCCCGGCAGACCCAGCAGCCGGTGGTCCACCTGACTCACCAGCTCCGCGGTGATGACCACGCCGCCCTCGGCGAGCAGGTCATATGTCTCGTTCATGCTGCCGGCGGTGGTGTTCTCAATGGGCAACAGGGCCAGGTCCATCTCCCCGCGACGCAGCGCCTCCACCAGCTCTCGCGAGTGGTCGAACCCGGTGAGCAGCACGCCCCCGGCGCGGCCCGAGTAGCGGCGGCGCGCGGCCAGGTGGCTGTAGGAACCCTCGACGCCCGGGTAGCCCACGCGCAGCGGCGTCGTGTCCAGCCGCGTGACGAGCGCCTGCTGCCGCGCGACGGACATGTCGATGACCAGCCGCCAGAAGCGCTCCACTTCATGCGGGTCCAGACCGTGCTCGGCCGCGCGGGTGCGGATGCGGCGCAAGAGGAGGTCCTCGCGGCGTTGGTCCCTGAACGGCGCGGCCGTGGCCAGCTTGGAGCGGGCCACGTCATCCGCCAGGTCCATGCGGCGGCGGAGCGCATCGAGGATCTCCTCGTCGATGTTCTCGATGGCCGTCCGCAGCGCGTCCAGGTCCAACGGTGAGCTCATCGCGCGGTCTCCGCGAGCTCCCGGGACATGAGGTGATGCGCGCCGATTCCCGGCAGCTCGAACGGCTCCCCATGCGGGACGAAGCCCAGCGAGCGGTAGAAGCCCGAGGCCGTCGACCGCGCGTTGCACCACAGCTGCGTGCCCTTCTGTGTCACGGCGTGCTCCATGCAGGCCTTCAGCAGGGCCGCGCCCAGGCCCTGACCCTGTCGTCCCTGCTCCACGGCCATGCCCCGCAGGCGCCACGCGGTGATGGCCTTCAGCGCGTAAGGTGGCGGCTCCCGGTACAGCGAGGCCACTCCAAGCAGGCGGCCTTCCGCATACAGGCCCAGGTGGAGGGTGTCCTTGTCGTCATCCCCTGGATAGACGACGGCCTCGGGCGGCTGGTGGGGGCGAAGCACGGCGCGGCGCAGCCCGCGCGTCTCCGTGGCCGGAATCCGGCGGATTTCTGATGAGCTCACGAATTCGAGTATGCCGGTTTCCGACCTCGTGCGTCCTCATTCCGTGGAAGCCGTCGAGGAGGCCTTTGCACCGTGAAGGGTACCGTCATCCTGGAGGAGCCTGGAAATCCAGCGCGCGCCGCGGCCGCGTGGGATTTCGACGCGCTCCTGGAGGCGGAGCAGGCCGTGCTGCTGCGGCTGGCGCGAAGGCTGGTGTGGGACGGGGAGGAGGCGAGGGACCTGGTGCAGGCCTCCCTGGCTGATGCCTATGAGAAGCGTCATTCGCTGAAGGACGCGAAGGCGGGACCCGCATGGCTGCGGCGCATCCTGGTGTCCCGCGCGATGGGCCACCTGAGACGGCGGCGCGTGTGGAACGTGCTGCGCGAGGCGCTGGATTGGGGCACGCCGCTGGCGCTCTCCCCCGAGGAACAGTTCGTCGGCGCGGAGAAATGGCGCGCCCTGGGCCACGCGGTGCGGGCGCTCCCCGCGCAGCAATCCACGGCCTTCACGCTGCGCTACCTGGAGGGTCTGGAGTTGGATTCCATCGCGGAGGCCATGGGCATCGGACGCGGCACCGTCCGCATCCACCTGTATCGCGCGCTCAAGAAGCTCAAGGCCGAACAGGCCCTGGAAGGAGACTCGCCATGAGATGCCACGACGTGGCCACCGTCCTCCTGGAGTCCTCGCCGCCGTGGGCTCCGGAGATTCGGGTCCACCTGGAAGGCTGCGAGGATTGTCGCGCGCTGGCCCGGGGACATGCCTCGGCGTCCGGGCTGCGTCTGCCCCAGCCTCCGCCGCTGGCCCCGGTGCCTCGCGAGGCCGTGCTGCGCGAGGTGCACCGTCGCAAGGTGCGCCGCCGTATCGCCGCGGGCGCCGTCGCCTCCTGCTGTGTCGGATTGCTGACGTGGCTGTCGGGCCCGGGCGCTCCTTCGCCGGAGCCTCATGACTTTCAGGAAGAGCACGCCGAGGTGTTCGAGCCCGGCACCGCGCCGCATCCCGAGCTGGGCCTGCGGCGCGCCGAGGGGCCGGACGACGTCGACCTCGACTCCCTGGCGCGGCTCGTTCGCGAAGAGCGTGGCTCGCTGTCGTGGCTCGTCACGGAGGTGCGCGGCTACTCGCGCCGGGACGTGGTGGCCCGCGACGACACCTACAAACCTTTCGGGACGATGGCCGCCTGGCTGCGTCCCCCTGATTCCCGCGCGCTGGAAACCCCGCCGTTCCGAACGGCGGTCCTCTCATTCGATTCACAGGAGTCGTTGCCATGAAGAAGACACGCATCACCGCGCTGCTCACGGCCGCGCTGGCCCCGCTGCTGCTGTCGCCCACGTCCGCCCTGGCCCAGCCGGACGATGACTTCGTCCTCCACCGCGCGGCGCCCGGCGCCACCGTGATTCACGACGGGCCCGGCGGCGGCGCGCTGCCTCCCGGACAGTTCCCCGCCGCCGCTCACGGCATCCCCCCGCACCTGGTGGAGAAGCTCGGCGTGCCCCGCGAGGTGGCGAAGCAGGTGCAGGAACTCACGTTCGACGCCAACGAGGCCATCATCCCGCTGGAGGCGGACCTGAAGCGGGCGCAGCTCCAACTCGAGCGACTGCTGAGCGCTGACTCCACCGACGAGAGCGCCGTGCTCAAGCAGGTGGAGGAGGTGGGCCGCGCGGAGACGGCGGTGCGCCGCAACCGTCTGGGATTGATGGTCCGCATCAAGCGGCTGCTTGGACCCGAGCTGTGGCGCAAGCTGGAGGCGGAGATGGGTTCGGTGCGGATTCACAAGCGCATCGAGATTCGCAAGGGTCCTCCGGGAGACGATGGGCCCGGCAGCCCGCCGCCGCCCCCGCCGCCGCGCAAGCCGTAGCGTTCCGGACAGACGCGGGCCCATTCGACCTACCCCTCCAAGGTGTCGCGGATGGGCCCGCGTATCCTGGGCGCCATGGCCAACCCGCCGGACCATGAGCGTCAGCTGGAGGAGGATGCCGCCCAGCTTCAACGACTGGGATACGCGCAGCAGCTCTTGCGTGGCATGGGCGGCTTCTCCAACTTCGCCGTCTCCTTCTCCATCATCTCCATCCTCACCGGAGCGGTGACGCTCTACGGCCACGGGCTGCGCTTCGGCGGCCCGCTGGTCATGGGCGTGGGCTGGCCGCTCGTCGCTGTCATGACATTGGCGGTGGCGGCGAGCCTCGCGCAGCTCGCGTCGTCCTTCCCCACCGCGGGCGCGCTCTACCACTGGGCCGCGATGCTCGGCGGCCCCCGGGTGGGCTTCTTCACCGCGTGGCTGAACACCCTGGGCCAGTTCGCCATCACCGCCGGCATCGACTACGGCCTCGCCGAGTTCCTCGCGGACATGCTCGGCTGGCCTCGCGAGCGCATGTCGGTGCTGCCTCTCTACGCCGCCATCCTCCTGTCCCACGCGGTGCTCAACCACGTGGGCGTGCGAGTCGTCGCGTGGCTCAATGACTTCTCCGCCTGGTACCACGTCGCGGGCGTGGCGGTGCTCATCGGCGCGCTCGCGCTGTTCGCTCCGAAGCAGGACGCGGGCTTCCTGCTCACGCGCTTCAGCTCGGAGACGCCTTGGTATGCCTATGGTTTCCTCATCGGCCTGTTGCAGGCGCAGTGGACCTTCACCGGCTACGACGCCAGCGCGCACATTTCAGAGGAGACCCGAGATCCCACGCGCAACGCCCCCTGGGGCATCTTCCTGTCCGTGGCCGTCAGCGCCGTGGCGGGCTACCTGCTCCTGGGCGCGGTGACGCTGGCCATCCAGGACCTGCCGACGACGGCCGCCGCGGCCAATCCGTTCCTGTACGTGCTGACGCAGGCCCTGGGGCCCGCGCTCGGTGGCGCGCTGGTATGGGTGGCCATTGGGGCCATGTGGTTCTGCGGCCTGTCCTCGGTGACGTCCAACTCGCGCATGCTGTTCGCCTTCGCTCGGGACAACGGACTGCCCGCGTCGAAGTGGCTGGCCCGGGTGTCGCCGCGCTTCCGGAGCCCCGCGGTGGCGGTCTGGGTGTCCGTGGCGGGCTCGGGCGTCGTCGCGCTGTGGGCGGAGGCGTACGCGGCCATGGTGGCCCTGAGCACCCTGGCGCTCTATGCGTCATATGCCTTGCCCGTCTGGGTGGGCTTCCGCGCCCGCCGGGCCGGCACGTGGTCCCACCGGGGGCCCTGGGATTTGGGCCGCGCGTCGCCGTGGATCAACGGCGTGGCGCTGGCGTGGAGCGCGGTGGTGATGGTGCTCTTCGTCCTGCCACCCAACCAGCTCGCCGGCTACACCTTCGCGGGCGCGCTGGTGCTGCTGGGGCTGTACTGGGCGCTCGTCCAACGCCACACCTTCACGGGGCCGCAGGTGACACTGCTGCGGCCTCCAGCGGCCACGGCTACTTCGGCAGCGCCGTCTTCCCCATCTTCAGGATGAGCTTGAAGTGCGCGGCGGTGACGGGCGCCACGCTGAGCCTGCTGCGGGTGACGAGCGGGAAGTCCTTCAGCGTGGCGGTGGCCTTCACGGTGGCCAGGTCCACGGCCTGCTTGAAGGGGATGACGGCCGCCACCTTCACGGAGGCCCAGTCCTCCTCGGGGGCCGTGGAGTCGGGCGTCGCCGAGGTGAGGACCTTCGCCACCCCCACCACGGCCTTGTCTTCATTGGAGTGGTAGTAGAGGCAGAGGTCGCCGGGCTTCATCGCCCGCAGGTTGTTGCGCGCCTCGAAGCTGCGGATGCCCGTCCACTCCGTCTGCTGGTCCTTTTCGAGCTGCGCGTACGCGTAGACCGACGGCTCGCTCTTGATGAGCCAGTACTGGGGGTTCGCCATGGCGGCGCACCATAGAGCAGGAGCGGGTGGGGTGGGGCACCGGAGAATCGTGCGGAAGCTTCCAGCCTGCGTTACCAAGAAACGCCTATTTCGAGAGGGAACGGATGGACCTGGATTTGAAGAACAAGGTTGCGCTGGTGAGCGGCTCCACGGCGGGCATCGGCCTGGCCATCGTCGAGGCCCTGGCCCGCGAGGGCGCCGAGGTCATCGTCAACGGACGCACGAAGGAGCGCGTGGACGCGGCCGTCGCGGAGGTCCGCCGCAAGCTGCCCGACGCGAAGCTGCGCGGAGTCCCGGGGGACCTGGGCACGAGCGAGGGCGCCGCCCAGATGGTCAAAGCCGTTCCCCATGTGGACATCCTGGTCAACAACCTGGGTGTCTTCGAACCCAAGCCCTTCGAGGACATCTCCGACGAGGACTGGCTGAAGACCTTCGACGTCAACGTCATGAGCGGCGTGCGGCTGTCCCGGCACTACCTCAAGGGCATGCGCGAGAAGAACTGGGGTCGCATCGTCTTCATCTCCAGTGAGTCGGGCGTGCAGATTCCGGTGGAGATGGTCCACTACGGCGTCACCAAGACGGCGCAGATCGCCGTGGCGCGCGGCATCGCCGAGGGGTTGTCGGGGACGAACATCACCTCGAACTCCATCCTCCCCGGCCCCACGCGCTCGGAGGGCGTGGAGGAGTTCCTCAAGAGCCTGTCGAAGCAGCAGGGCGTGGACGTGGCCACGGTGGAGCGCGAGTTCTTCAAGAGCGCGCGGCCGTCGTCGCTGCTCCAGCGCTTCGCGCGCGTGGACGAGGTCGCCTCGCTGGTGGCCTTCGTGTGCAGTCCCCAGGCGTCGGGCATCAACGGCTCCGCGCTGCGCGTGGACGGCGGAGTGGTGCGCGCCATTCCTTGAGGTCGTCCCCTCGCCAGGGTTGACGTCCGGAAGACAAAAGGCCCGATGTCCTCGCGGGCATCGGGCCTTCTACTGACATCTCGAGTCGAAACGTCAGGTCTGGTTCGCCATGCCCCGCGTCGTTTCCTCGGCCGTCTTGCCGCTCATCAGCGCGCTGCTCGCGTAGAGGGCCAGCCCCACCACCCCCAGCGCCGCCGCTTCCGTCTGGGTCGCGAAGGCGACGCCCATCCACGTCATCACTCCGGTTCCCATCGCGAACGCCGCCGCCACCGCCCCCGCTGCCTTCCTCATCCGCTCGCTCCCTGTCTGCCGGGCCAGGGGCCCGTTGTGGAACCAAAACTCCTCTCCCTCAACAGTCTTCAATTCGCGTGCCGCGCACACACCGTGCGGAAAGGGAAGCCACGTGCCCCGCATTGGGAAAATGTCTTCCATCAACGGGTGGAACCCTGTCGAAAACACCAGCCCACCCCCCCGTCCGATGCCAGTAATTCTTCCCGGAGCGGGCGAGCTTGATCCGCTGGGCATTTCGTAACCCACGGAGAACCATGGGTTTTCCCTCCCAGGGTTGGATGGCACACCCGCTGCTATGGCAACCGCGCCGAGTAGGACGTGAACGGGCCCCGCGGGTGCGGGACTCCGAAAGACATCCGCAGCGACGAGGGAGAGGACGATGGGCAAGACGAGCGCGGGGTTCTGGACGGTGTTGGGAGTGATGCTCCTGGGCGGGTGTGCGCACCAGCCGGCGGTGAAGGTGGACAACTCCGAGCAGCCCTACCGCATTGGACGGGAGGATGTGCTGGACGTGGCGGTGTGGCGCGACGCGGAGCTGTCTCGCACGCTGCCGGTTCGCCCGGATGGCTACATCTCCATGCCGATGGTGGGAGAAGTGCTGGCGGCGGGCAAGACGCCGACGGAGCTGGCCGAGGCATTGAAGAGCAGCTTCCAGCCGTATGTGCAGGAGCCTCGCGTGACGGTGATTGTCCGCGAGGTCAACAGCAGCCGCGTGTTCGTCACCGGCGAAGTCACGCACCCCGGCGCCTATCCGCTGCGCGGCCGCGTGTCGCTCATCCAGGCCATCGCCCTGGCGGGCGGCTTCACCGACTTCGCCAACTCCGACGGCATCGTGGTGATTCGCAGCGACGGCAACGGCGGGCAGATTCCGGTGCGCTACAGCGACCTCATCTCTCCCGACGGTGGTCAGGACGTCATCCTGCGGCCCGGTGACACCATCGTCGTGCCGTGAAGCAGCGACTGAGGCTGGGTGAAGAGTCCATGGACGGTGGGTGGCGTAGGCGAGGGAGGACGACGGTGAAGGGCACCTGGAAGAAGTGGCTGCTGACGGGCCTCATGCTCACCGCGCCGGCCGTATCGGCGGCGACCGTGTGGGAGCCTCGGCTTCGCATCTCCGCCGAGGAACGTTACGACGATGACCTGCGCCTGGGCGCGGGCGCCACGGGCGGCCAGCTGATGACGAAGCTGTCGCCGCGCCTGGGAGTGGAAGGGCAGGACGAGCGGCTCAACCTCAACAGCTACTACGCCGCGGACGTGCTGATGCGGCACGGCTCCGGCAAGGTGACGCTGGACCACCGAGGCGGACTGGAGCTGCGGCACCTCTTGTCGCGGCGGCTCCGGGTGGACACGAACGTGCGCGTCTTCCGCGTCACGGACCCCACCTCGCTGCCTCGAGACGGCCTGGCTCGCTCGACTTCGCCCACGTTCTTCACGCAGGCCCGGCTGGGGCTCACGGCCCGGGCGTCGGAGCGGGTGGACGTGCGCGTGGCCTATGGAATGGAAGTGGTGCGCATCCTCGAGAACGGTCAGGAGCCGGGCTATGCCCACACGCCGTCGCTGGAGGTGATGTTCCGCACCACGCGCCGGCTGACCCTGGGGATGGAGTACCGCTACCAGGGCTTCTTCTACGACAACTCGCTGGCCCAGGCGCATGGCGCGGCGGCTACGCTGCGCTACCGCCTGACGCGGCCCACCACGTTCATCGCTCGCGGTGGACCGGTGCGCTACCTGGCCCCGGATGGCCAGGAGGGCGGGTGGGTGCCTCGCGTGAATCTGGAGCTGGCGCGCGAGGGTGAGTGGTTCGACCTGGGCGTGGCGGTGGGGCACGACCTGGTGGGCGCCAGCGGCTTCGCCACGGCGCTGTGGGCGGACTACGCGTCGCTGATGCTGGCGCGCAGGTTCGACCACCGGTTCTCGGCGTTTGGCGCGGCCAGCTTCTTCCGCAACGGGCGAGCGCCCTCGCGGGACTGGACGACGTTTGGCAGCACCCCCCTGGTCTCCCAGGGGTACGCGGTAGGTGCAGGGGTGGAGTACCGCTTCAACCGCCAGGTGGCGGCTCAGGGAGCGGTGGACAGGATTGCCCAGGTGGGCGTGGCGGAGTCGGCGGGCGCTGCGGGAGATCTGACGCGCAACGTTTTTGCTGTCCGCCTCATCGTGACGGCGTGGTGACAACACGTGAGTGGGTTGGTGGAGGAGCGGATCATGGAGCGTGGGATGACGGCGGACCAGCTGTTGGCCTCTCTCTGGCGCCGCAAGGCGTTGGTGGGAGCCATCACAGCAGCGGTATTCGCGGTGGGAGCGGCCATCGTGATGACGCGGCCGAGCATGTACGAAGCGTCGGCGGTGGTCCGCGTGGAGCCGCAGCGGCCAGGGGAAGACATGGTGCAGCGCACGGTGAGCGAGCTCATCGAACAGCGACTGCTCACGGTGCGCCAGGAACTCATGGCACGCCCCGTGCTCCAGAAGGCCATCGAGGAAATGAACCTCTATCCGGACATCGTGTCCGAGAAGGGCATGGAGTCGGCAGTCGCGCAGATGCGCAAGGATTTGCAAGTGCGCGTGGAGGGTGAGACGGCGTTCGAAATCACCTACGCCAACCGCGACCCGCAGGTGGCCGCGCAGGTGGCCAACCGGTTGCCCACCATCTTCTCCGAGGAGACGCTGAAGCTGCGTCAGGCGCAGGCGGCGCGCGCCACGGACCTCTTCAACGAGGAGATGGGCAACATGGGCAAGGCGGTCTCCAACTGGGAGCGGAAGATTGCCCAGTTCAAGGTGGACCACCTGGGTGAGCTGCCCGAGCAGATGGAGATGAACATGCGAGGGCTCGAGCGCGTGTCGCACGAGCTGCAGACGAAGTCGGAGGAGCTGCGCGTGGCGGAAGCGCGTCGCTCGGACCTGGCTCGGGCTCGCAACGCGGTGGACAGCGAGGCCGGTCGGCTGGAGTCCGCGGAGAGCGGGCTGACGCGGGCCCTGGTGAATGCCAAGACGCAGTGGACGGATGACCACCCGGAGGTCAAGCGCATGCAGTCCGAGCTGGAAGGCATGACGACGCGTCGCAAGGAGGCCGAAGGCCGCCTGTGGGCGGAGCGTGCCGAGCGCGGTCGGGTGGCGGGCCTCATCGAGGCCATCCAGAAGGACATCGTCGACCTGCAGGGCAAGGCGGAGGCGTACCAGTCCCGGCTGAACAACACGCCGAAGTGGGCGCACGAGCTGGGTGTCATGAACCGCGACTACGAAATCACGCGCACCAAGTACCAGAGCGTGGTGAGCCGCAAGGTGGAGGCGGAGATTGCCCAGGAGCTGGAGGCCAAGAGCTCCAAGAGCCTGTTCAACGTCATCTCCCCCGCGGGTGTGCCGGTGACGGCGGCGCGGCCGGACCGGATGTCGGGGCTCGCGATTGCACTGCTGGTGGCGCTGGGTCTGGGCGTCCTCACCGGTGCGATGCTGGAGATGCGTGACGACAGCCTGCGCGATGGCACGGAGGTTCGTCAGCGCCTGACGCTGCCGGTGCTGGCGGTGGTGCCGGACATGCAGGGCAAGACGGAGCGGCGCGTGCTGATGCCCTCCCAGGGCGGGCGCAACAGCGTGTCTTCCCCCAACTCACTGAACTGACACCCACAGGAAAGGACGGAAACCGAACATGGACCAGACGATGGAGCGGGCGGGCAACTTCCTCCCCCGCGTGGATGAGAACGCGACGAACCCGAACGCGGTGGACCGGCGGGTGGTGACGCTCACCGCGCCGGCCTCGGCGGCGGCGGAGCAGTACCGCAGCCTGTATTACCGGCTGGAGCGGATGCGGGAGCTGCGGCCCATGAAGGTCGTGGCGCTGACGTCGGCGATGCCCGGTGAGGGCAAGACGGTGACGAGCGTCAACCTGGCGATGGCGGCGGCCCGGGCGAATCCGGACCGGCGCATCCTCCTGGTGGACGCGGACCTGCGGCGCGGCGGAGTGGCGGCCACGCTGGGGGTGCGCAACAAGACGGGCCTGGCGGAGCTGTTGTCGGGCGAAGTCGAGGTGCGGGACGTGGTGCGTCGCTTCGCGGCCACGCGCCTGGCCCTCATCCCCGCGGGCGCCACGCCGGAGGATCCCTCGCAGGTGCTGGCGAGCCCTCGGATGAAGCAGTTCCTCAAGGCCGTGCGCGAGGGCTTCGACGAGGTGTACATCGACCTGCCGCCGACGCTGCCGTTCGCGGACGCGGCCATCCTGGGCCACCAGGTGGACGGGGTGCTGATGGTCATCCGCGCCAACGTCACGCCGGGCAAGACGGTGCACCAGGCGGTGGAGCAGCTCGCCGGCGCGCCCGTGCTGGGGTGCGTGCTCAATGGCGCGGAGGTGCACGCGACGCCGTACCTGAAGAACTACGAGAAGCAGAAGTAGCCAGAGGGCGGTGACCTCCGCCCCTCCTCTCCGGAAACGGGAGTGGGGCGGAGGTGAGGATTCCAGGGGGCGGTCGTGAGTCGGGCGGG
>NZ_JABXEM010000120.1:0-31892 GCF_013372595.1 Myxococcus sp. AM011 | reverse complement strand
GCCTGGCCCCCCGGCGTCCCACCCCCGCCTCGCGACTTCGGAGGGCCTCCCGGGTTGAATACGGGAGGCCCGCTCGCGTCTGAAGGCCCATCGACGTCCCTCGCGAGGGGGATGGCATTTTCAACAGGAGAAGACGTCATGAGTCCTCGAAGCTGGCTCTGGATGGTGGCCCTGCTGTCGGCCCCGGTGGTTCAGGCGCAGACGGCCCCGGTGCCCTCGGAGGACCCGGGTTATTCCGACGACGGCCGCGAGTACGCAAACGGCGACTACGACGAGGACTCCGACGAGGAGCTGGCGCCCATGGCCCCCCAGCCGCCTCCGTCGCTGCCCACCGAGCGCCCGTCGCGGCGGCCCTATGCCGGCGCGGTGTGGGCCTCCGGACACTGGTACTGGGATGGCGGTGAGTGGCGCTTCAACCCCGGCACCTGGGTGGCGCCCATGGCGGGCTACCAGTTCGTCAACGGCTATTGGGAAGAGGACCGGGGCAACTGGTACTGGGTCTCCGGTGGCTGGGCGCGCCAGGGCTCGACGGAGGTGGAGATTCCCATCGCCGTGTCCGCGGAGGCCCTCTCCACCCAGCAGGCCCCTCCCGCGCCGCGCCAGGAGGTCCGCCCGGCCGCGCCCGCCTCCAACCTCACCTGGGAGCCCGGCTACTGGTACTGGTCCGGCAACAACTGGGACTGGGTGGATGGCACCTGGGCCGCGCCGCCGCGTGCCGACCTGGTCTTCGTCTCGCCCCGCTGGGTGCAGCGCGGACTGTCGTGGCACTTCGTCGGCGGCGGCTGGGCCCCGCGCGGCTCGGTGAATGTCACCATCCCCGTCTTCCGCCACGCGCGCGTCACCGTGGGCTGGGGCCACCCCAACTACTTCGCCCACACGTGGTACCGCGCGCCCGCCGTCCGCTACTACTACCACCGCCCGTGGCGGACCTCCGGCCACTACTACCGGAATGACCGCGTCTGGCGCTCGCCGACCTACAACAGCTACTGGCGCAACCGCACCGCCTCGCCCCCCAGCCACCACGATGGCTACCGCAACGGCTCCCACCGCGATGACCGCTGGAAGGGCCAGCCGTCTGGAGGGGGGCGCAATGACCGCTGGCGCAGTGGCCCCAGCAACCGCTCGCGGACCCATGACGCGACGCCCGTCGGCGGTGGCAACCATGGCCGGGGCCGTGGCCGGGGCGACCGCCACCACTGATTGAAGTCGCGGCGTGAGCTGGTCATCGACGGCGGGGGCCCCTCGGGTCTCCGCCGTCGGTGCGTTCGGCCATCGCGCGCACAGGACAGTCGTCGCGGCGAAAGGCTGTCATCCCTGGGCGCCATTGGACAGACACGCCCAGGGCCCGAGCTTGCGCCGTCCGCCCGCGCACAAGTCCAAAGACAATCCTCGCCAGGAGAAAGCCAAACAGCCAAAGCCAGGGGGTCTTCCTATTTTTCAGGAGTTCCCATGACGTCATGGTCCCGTCTACTCACGCGACTGTTCCCCCTGCTCCTCCTGAGCACGGCCTGTGCCCCTTCGGAAGAAGCAGCACAGGTACCGGACGACCTCGGAGTCACGAGCGCCGCCATCACCCTGCCACCCGCCTATTCCGAGGTATTGGTGACGCGCGTCGAGCGCCCCACCGCGCTCGCCTTCACGCCGGATGGGCGGCTGCTCATCACCACCCAGCCGGGACAGCTTCGCGTCTTCAGTGGGGGCGTCCTGCTGCCGACCCCGGCGCTGAACCTCGCCTCCAAGCTGTGCTCCAACGGTGAGCGCGGCCTCCTGGGCATCGCGGTGGACCCGGTGTTCACCATCACCCGCCACGTCTTCCTCTATTACACGTTCAACAAGTTCAACACGTGCGCGTCGAACATCCCCAACGTGCCCGTCAACCGCGTCTCGCGCTTCACGCTGTCGGACGCGAACACGGTGGACCCGGCCAGCGAGAAAATCCTCCTGGACAACCTTCCGTCCACGGCGAGCAACCACAACGGCGGTGATTTGCACTTCGGTACGAACGGGTATCTCTACGTCAGCGTGGGTGACGGCGGCTGCCAGCTCGGAGACCCGAGCCGCTGCGCGGGCCAGAACACCACCGCGCGCCGCCTCGACGTGCCGCTGGGGAAGATTCTCCGCATCCGCAAGAACGGCGAAATCCCTCCGGAAAACCCCTGGGCCTCGGCCCCCGGAAGCCGCCGCTGCGCCAACCCCACGGGCGTTCCCCCGGGCACGGGGCCCTGCCAGGAAATCTTCGCCACCGGCCTGCGCAACCCGTTCCGCTTCGCCATGAGGCCTGGCACCAGCAGCTTCCTCATCAACGACGTGGGCCAGGGCCTCTGGGAGGAGATCAACGAGGGAGTCCTGGGCGCGGACTACGGCTGGAATACGCGCGAGGGGCACTGCGCCAACGGCTCCACCACCGACTGCGGGCCTCCTCCCTCGGGGATGACCAACCCCCTCTTCGACTACAAGCACGGCACCAACCCCTCGGGCTCGCCCTTCCAGGGCTGCGACTCCATCACCGGTGGCGCGTTCGCCCCCGAAGGCGCCTGGGCTCCCGAGGACGATGACGCCTACTTCTTCAGCGACTACGTCTGCGGCAAGGTGTTCAAGCTGACGCAGGGCTCGGGGGGCGCCGTGACGGTGGAAGCGTTCGCCACCGGCCTGGGCAACAGCTCCGCGGTGACGCTGCGCTTCGGCCCCGCGGGCACCGGCCAGTCGCTCTACTACACGACGTATGTGGGCGGAGGTGAGATCCACCGCATCAGCTACACCGGGACGCGCAATCGCCTGCCCATGGCGGCCCTCTCCGCGTTTCCCACACAGGGCGCTACCCCGCTGAACGTCGCCTTCAACGGCGGCGCCAGCAGCGACCCCGATGGTGACGCGCTGACCTATCTGTGGAACTTCGGAGACGGAAGTCCCGCGGTGCAGACCTCCTCCGCCACCACGAGCCACGTCTACACCACGAGCGGCGTCTTCATGGCCGCGCTCCGGGTGAGGGACTCGAATGGGGCCACCTCCGTCCAGGCCGCCACCGTTCGCGTCGACGCGGGCAACACCGCTCCCACCGTCACCATCACCTCCCCGGCGATGAGCCTGCGCTTCCGCGTGGGACAGGTCCTGGTGCTCACGGGCCAGGCCACCGACGCGGAGGACGGCACGCTGCCGGACAACCAGCTCACCTGGCGCGCGGTGCTGCACCACAACGAGCACACCCATCCGCTGATGTCGGCCACCTCCGGCAACAACCTCCTCCTCGTCGCGCCCGAGCCCGAAGATTTGGACGCGGTGATGGAGAACTACGTGGAGGTGCTGCTCACCGCGAGGGACTCCTGGGGCCGGACCACCACCGTGTCACGCGACGTGCTGCCTCGCATCGTCGACGTGGCCCTGGCCACCGCCCCCTCCGGGCTGAGCCTGGACGTCAATGGAACCCGCTTCACCACGCCCACCGTCATCAAGTCGTGGGAGCACTACACGCTCAACGTCGCCGCGCCCCCGCAGCTCGATGAGCAGAGCGTCTGGCACGTGTGGACCTCCTGGTCCGACAGCGGGGCGAGGGTCCACGGCTACCTGACACCCGCCTCCCACTCCAGCCTCGTCGCCACCTTCCAGGCCGTCAATGGCTGGCAAGGCGACACGGCCCCCTGAGGCGCTCCCACGGCGCGGGCCGCGAGCTTGACTCGCGGCTCCGCGCCAGCCTCAGCGGCTCAGAGGTAGCATTTGGAGTCCTCGCCGCAGAAACCCCACTGTCCATCACAGCCGCACGGCAGGTCCGGGATGCAGTCCATCGCCGGGCACGTGGGCCCACCGCCTCCACCACCGCCCCCTCCCGGCAGGTCGTATTCGCAGACATTGCCGCTGTTGCAGACCACGCTCCGAGCGGCGGGACACGCATTCCAGCAGTCCCCCTCCCAGGTGCAGTCCGCCTGGTAACACCAGCCTCCACCGGCTTCCGCCTGCTGGGGGGCACCTTCACAGACGGCTTCACTGCTCGACTCCGCGCGAGCGGGACTCACGGCGAGGACCAACGTCCCGAGGACAAGACAGACCACGGTGCTCCACGACCTGGGCAACCGAAGAAACGTCATGGGAATGCTCCTTTCACGGCGGGCAGGCCCGGGCGCGAGAGCGCACGGGTGCCATGCAGCATACAGAAGCAGCCCGATTGCACGCGCCCTCAGGGAGGCAGGCCGGCGGACAACGACTCGCGGATGTTGGCGGCCGTGTACTGCGTTCCCCAGAGGGCGTTCACCGCCAGGGCCACCCACTCCGCGCCGAGCACGACTCCGCCCGTGGTCAGCTCGAAGAGTCCCACGCGCGGGTCCGCCAGCTCACGCAGCAGGGGGGCCACCGCGGACATGTCCCGGCCGTAGTACTGGAGCACGCGCACCTCCCACAACCAGTTCACCAGGTTGTCCTGCACGAAGGGCACGAAGAGGACCTGGGAAGGACCGCCCAGGGTCGTCAGCAGGTGCCCCAGCGTCACCGTGTTGACCGAGTGGCCGTACTGGCCCACCAGCAGCCCGTGGTCCAACCCGCGCGTGTTCCAGTCCGGCGCGTTCAGGTGCAAGAGGGACAGCGGTGTCATGCGCGGGCCCACCAGGGACGCCAGCGTCTGCGTCTGCTCCACCGGGACGAGCGTGTCCCAGTCCTCGTGGATGACGAGGAACGGCGTGGTCAGCTTCGGCGCCAGGTGCTCGCGCGTCCACCGGCTGTAGTCCGCGCCCGGCGTGCCCGGAGGACCGCCCGTGGTGGCGTCGATGCGGCGCCGGTAGGGCTCGAAGAAGGTGGTGTACTGGCCGCGCAGCACCGGGTCCGCCACCCGCGAGGGGACGACGGACGTGAGGTAGTCGTACTGGCGCGCGAAGTCGGACAGCGGGAAGAGCGCCACGCCCACCTTGGGCCGGACCTCCGCCGGAGCATCCGCGGCGGCATAGAGCGCCTCGAAGCCGCCCCATGAACCTCCCAGGATGCCGATGCGCGAGCGGTCCACGCCAGGGGTCTGCGCGAGGAAGCGCAGGCCCGCGTGCATGTCGTCCCGGTCATTCTGGATGTCGCCCCCCGCGTAGAAGCGACCGAAGACGTTGAGCACGCCGAAGTCGTGGAACAGATAGAAGAAGGACTCCGCGGTGATGAACTCGGGCGAGCTGATGGAGAAGGCGATGGCGGACGAGCCCGCGTGGTGGTGGGGCTCGCTGTCGTCGGGATGAATCCCGGGCCCTCGCAGGGCCCACTTCTGGTCCACCCCCTCGCCCGTCCACGTGATTCCGTCATAGGGACGGGTGAGCATCATCGTGGGCCAGATGCCCGGGTTCCGGGGCGGGAACCACTGGGCGTAGGCGGGAGCCTTGCCGGCCTCCTGGAGCCGCAGCAGGTGGTACTGCCAGACCTGACCTCCGGCCTCCGCCTGCCCGGAGCCCAGCACCGTCACCGACAACGCGGGATTCGCCAGCTCGGAAGCTTCGGGGGAAATGCCCTCGGAGTCCGAGGCGGCGGCGGAGCAGCCCAGCAGGGCCCAGACGAGGAACAGCCATCGAGAAGTGCGCATGTGCCCCAAGACACCGTGCTGGGGATTTTCTGAAAGGGGGTCCGCGACTTTTCCGTCGCGGACCCGACAACCGACACTCAACGCTTCAGTTGTAGTGACAGATGTTATCGGAGCCGCAGTAGCCCTGGGCTTCCTTGCACGAGCAATGGTAGTCGTCGGAGCAGAAGCTCATGGGGCAGGAGGGGCCGCCTCCGCCGCCACCGGGCTGCTGCGTGTAATGGCAGATACCGCCGACGCAAGCCACCGACTGCGCGGACGGACACGCGTCCCAGCAATGACTCTCGTCGACACAGAAGGACTGGTAGCAGGCGGAGTCGGAGAGCGCCTGGGGGTCAGCCTCCTTCTCGGCACCGACGCAGACAGGCTCCTCGGAGGACTCCGCGCGTGCGGGCCGCGCGGAGAAGACTCCAGCGAAGAGGGCGAGGAGGGCCACGACAGTCCACGGCAGGCGCTTGCGAAGTGACAGCATGCGGATGCTCCTTTTCGGCTCACACGGAGCCGCGCGGGGGTGCGCGGCGCCGGCGGCAGACTATCGGAGCCCCTCCACTTTCACTCCAGGCGTGTTTCCCCGCCACGAGCCCACCCGCACCGACAGCGGCGACCTGCCTCGAGCAGCAGGCCTCCCGGGAGGAAACGAGCACAGGAAGCGGAGCGCGTCAGTAGTAGCAGGTGTTGTCCGCGCCGCAGAAGCCCTGGGCATCGCGGCACACGCACTGGGAATCCTCGAAGCAGAATTGCTGGTGGCAGAAGGGGCCGCCGCCACCGCCACCGCCGGTCCGGTAGGTGTATTCGCAGGCGTTGTCGACACAGGCCGCCGTCAGCGCACTCGAACACGCCTGCCAGCAGTCACTCACCTCGGAACAGAAGGCCTGGTGACAGATGGCGAGCGACGCACTCTCCGCGTCCTGTTCACCGCCAATACAGACAGCCTCTCCCGTGGATTCCGCGCGGGCGGGCTGCGCGGAGAAGACCCCCGCGAAGAGGGTGAGAAGGGCGACGACACTCCACGGCAGGCACCTGCGAAGTGACAGCATGAGGATGCTCCTTTCGACTGAAAGGGGACCGCGCGGCGGTGCACAATCCCGGACACAGTCTACAGGAGCAATTCGATTGCAATCCAGGCGCGCCTCTCCGCCACACGCCCACTCGGACCGACAACGAGGGACTACTTCCCCGTGGGGGACTCCGGGTCCTTGAAGATGGCCACGTGCGGCAGGCCGTCCTGACCCACGTAGCCCCGGTACATGCCCGCGGAGTTGAAGGGCATGGCCACGTTGCCCTCCCGGTCCATGGCGATGACACCGCCCTCGCCTCCGGCCTTCACCAGCACGTCATTGACGACGACGTTGGCGGCTTCGGGCAGCGGGAGCTCCTGGTACTCGACGCGCGCGCAGATGTCGCGCGCCACCGTGTAGCGGATGAAGAACTCACCATGACCGGTGGCGGAGACCGCGCAGCGCGGGTCCGCGTAGGTGCCGGCGCCGATGATGGGCGCGTCGCCCACGCGGCCGTAGCGCTTGTTCGTCATGCCTCCGGTGGACGTCCCCGCCGCGAGGTTGCCGGCCTGGTCCAGGGCCACCGCGCCCACGGTGCCGAACTTGTGGTCACCCGTCACCGGGTCGTAGCCGGGAGTCAGCGACGACGAGGGCTGTCCCGGCGCGGGCGTGGCGCGCTCCTTCTCCAGCGCGCGCTGGAGGCCCTGCCACCGCTCCTCCGTGAAGAAGTACTTCGCGTCGACCAGCTCCACCCCCTGGGCCTTGGCGAAGGACTCCGCGCCCTCGCCAATCATCATCACGTGCGGCGACTTCTCCATCACCTTGCGCGCCAGCTCGATGGGGTTCTTCACGTGGCGCAGGCCAGCCACCGCGCCCGCCGCGCGCGTCGTCCCGTCCATGATGGCCGCGTCCAGCTCGTTGATGCCGTCATGGTTGAAGACCGCGCCCTTGCCCGCGTTGAAGTGGGGCGAGTCCTCCAGGATGCGGATGGCCGCCGTCACCGCGTCCAGGCTGCTGCCGCCCTGGGCCAGCACCGCGTGGCCAGCCTGGAGTGCCTGCTGGAGCACGGCACGGACCTCCGCCTCGCGCTCCGGAGAGAGGTTCGCCCGGGAGATGACGCCGGCACCTCCGTGGATGACCAGCCCCCAGCGGGGCTTGCGCGCGGCGGAGCCTTCCTGCGTGAGCCGCGCATCATCGACGCGCGCGGACTCCGTGCTGGCGCAGCCCATGGGGATGAGCAGCAGCGCGGTCCCCGCGACGAGGCCCCGGGGAAGAGAAGGGAGCGAAGCGAACATTCGGCGACCTCCAGCGGCGGCGACCGGGAGACGAAGCGTGTGCGGCATCAACACCCCGAGTCCCGGCCAGGGTGTCGGGTCGGTAGCACGGCGACCAGACAGGCACAACGACGGCAGCTCGCCTGCTCCCCAGACCACTGGCGGGACATGGGCAGAGGGACTGGTTGATCGCCTCATCCCCCGTGCACGGACGAAGCACCGTGCACAGAGTCGGGAGCGTTCAGGGACAGGAGCGCGCGATGAAGAAGCTGAAGGGGTTGCGGGTGGCGGTGTTGGCGACGAGCGGCTTCGAGCAGGTGGAGCTGACGCGGCCCGTCAAGAAGCTGGAGCGCCAGGGCGCGGAGGTGACGATTGTGTCGCTGCTGCCCGGCCACATCCGCGGCATGAACCACATGCTCCCCGGCAAGAAGGTCCGCGTGGACGCGATGCTGAAGGACGTGAAGGCGGCGGACTTCGACGCGGTGCTCCTGCCTGGCGGCCTCATCAACCCGGACACGTTGCGGCAGAGCGCGCTCGCGAAGGACTTCATCCACGACGCGGACTCGCTCAACCTGCCCATCGCCATCATCTGTCACGCGCCCTGGTTGCTCATCTCCGCGGGGCTCACCGAGGGCCGCACCCTCACCTCGTGGCCGGGCATCCGCGACGACGTGAAGAACTCCGGCGCGCAGTGGCGCGACGAGGCGATGGTGCGCGACGACAACTGGGTCTCCAGCCGGGGGCCTCAGGACCTGCCCGTCTTCGAGCGGGCCATGGTGGAGCTGTTCGAGGAGAAGATGCCGGAGGTGCGCGAGCGCATCCGCCACGCCGAGGAACACCCCGCGCCCGCGCGCTACCATGCGCCGACGGAAGCCACGCGTCGCTGGCCTCGGCTGCTCGCGGGAAGCCTGGCCACCGCGGCCCTGAGCTTCGGCGTCCGCAGACTCGCGGCGCGCTGAGCGGCCTCAGGCACAGCGGGCGAGGACTTCGCGACGACCGCGTGCCCGGGGCGACCTCGAGCGGGAGCGACTTCCCTGCTCACCACACCCATGAGTCCCATGGACGGGACGCCTCGCGGAACCTTCGCGAAGCGTCCGAGGCCCGGGGCCCCGCGTGCGTCACATCCAGCCGAGCTGGAGCCGCGCGACGTCCGTCATCCGGCCCTGGTCCCAGGGCGGGTCCCACACCAGCTCGACGTTGGCTTCCTTCACGCCGGGCACCGAGCCGACCTTGGTGCGCACGTCGTCCACCAACACCGGGCCCATGCCGCAGCCGGGCGCCGTCAGCGTCATCTGGATGTCCACGCGCTGGCCACCTTCCGGCAGTGGCTCCGACTTGCACGCGTACACCAGCCCCAGCTCCACGATGTTCACCGGAATCTCCGGGTCATACACCGTGCGCAGCTGCTCCCAGACCTGCTCCTCGTGGAAGGTGCTCGGGTCCCCCGCGGCCTTCTCTTGCGGCGCGTACTCCGCGCCCAGCGCCGCGCCGTCCTTCTCGTCGATGCGGAAGAGCTGTCCGTAGGGGTCCTGCACCGTGATGTTGCCGCCCAGGGTCTGCATCACCCGCAGCTCCGCGCCCTCCGGCAGCACCACCCTGTCACCACTGGGAATGATGGTCGCGGGAACCTCCCGCTCCAGCATCGCCGTCACGCCTCGCATCGTCCGCTCCCTCCTTCCCTACTCCGTGGAAATCGCTTCATCTCGCCCTTCCAGCGCCGCGCGCATCGTGTGCCACGCGAGGCTGGCGCACTTCACCCGTGCGGGGAACTCGCTGACGCCGGACAGCACCGCGAGCTTGCCCAGCGACTCCACGTCCACCGACTCGGGCCCCTCCGTCACCAGCTTGTGCACCTTCTCGAAGAGGGCCTCCGCCTCCGCGCGCGTCTTGTCCTTCACCACGCCAGTCATGAGCGAAGCCGACGCGCGGGAGATGGCGCAGCCCTGTCCCTGGAAGCCGATGTCGCGGATGACGTCTCCGTCCACCTTCATCGTCACGGAGAGCTGGTCTCCGCACAGCGGGTTGTGCCCCGCCGCCTCGTGGTTGGCGCCCTCCACCACGCGGTAGTTGCGCGGCCTCTTGGAGTGCTCCAGCACCACCTCCTGGTAGAGGTCCTTCAAGTCGTCCGAGCCCGAGCTCATCGGAACACCTCCCTCACCTTGTGCAGTCCCCGCACGAGCGCGTCCACGTCCTCGCGCGTGTTGTAGAGCGCCAGGGATGCCCGCGCCGTCGCCGGCAGCTTGAAGTGCTGCATCACCGGCTGCGCGCAGTGGTGGCCCGTGCGGATGCAGATGCCCTCGCGGTCCAGAATCGTCCCCACGTCGTGCGGGTGGATGTCCTCCAGTGTGAAGGACAGCACGCCCGCCTTCTCGCGCGCGGTGCCCACCAGCCGCAGCCCCGGCACCGACTCCAGCGCCTGCGTGGCGTAGGCCATCAGCGCCCGGTCATGCTCGGCGATGGCGTCCAGCCCCAGTGCCTGCAGATAACGGATGGCCGCGGCCAGCCCCACCGCGCCCTCCAGGTTCGGCGTCCCCGCCTCGAACCGGTGCGGCACGCGGTTGTACGTAATCTTCTCCATCGTCACGGAGAGAATCATGTCGCCGCCACCCTGATACGGCGGCATCGGCTCCAGGCGCTCCAGACGCCCGTACAGCACTCCAATGCCCGTGGGGCCGAACAGCTTGTGCCCGCTCAGCGCATAGAAGTCGCAGCCCAGATCCTGCACATCCACCGGGAAGTGCGTCACCGACTGCGCCCCGTCCACCAGCACGGGGATGCCCTTGGCGTGTGCCCGGCGCGTCAGCTCCTTCACCGGGTTCACCGTGCCCAACGCGTTGGACACGTGTGTCACCGCGAGGATGCGCGTCTTCTCCGTCAGCAGCGCGTCCACCGCGTCGAGCACCAGCTCGCCCCGGTCATCCACCGGAATCACCCGCAGCGTCGCGCCCGTTTGCTCGCAGAGCATCTTCCAGGGGACGATGTTCGCGTGGTGCTCCATCTGGGTGATGAGGATTTCATCCCCGGGCCCCACATGCTTGCGGCCATACGTCTGTGCCACCAGGTTGATGGCCTCGGTGGTGCCGCGCACGAAGATGATTTCCCGAGCGTCCCGCGCGTTGAGGAAGCCGCGCACCGTCTCGCGCGCGCCCTCGTACGCCTCGGTGGCGCGCTCGGAGAGGACGTGGACGCCACGGTGCACGTTGGCGTTGTCGTGCTGGTAGAAGCGGACGATGGCGTCGAGGACGGCCTGCGGCTTCTGCGCCGTCGCCGCGCTGTCCAGGTACACCAGGGGCCGGCCCCGCACCTCCTGGTGAAGCAGGGGGAAGTCCTGACGGACGCGCTGCACGTCGAACGAGCTCATGCCGTCACCTCCGTCCGGGGCGCACCCGGAAGCTTCGGGGCGAGCAGCCCCTCCACGCTCGCGCGCACCGGCCCTTCCGGCACCGCATCCACCAGCTCCCGAGCGAAGGCATACGTGAGCAACCGCTCCGCCTCCGCGCGGGGAATGCCTCGCGAGCGCAGATAGAACAGCGCCTGCGCATCCAGCCGCCCCACCACCGCGCCGTGCGCGCACTTCACGTCGTCCGCCAGGATTTCGAGCTGCGGCCGGGTGTCCGCCTGCGCGTGCTCCGACAGGAGCAGGTTGCGGTTCTGCTGCCGCGAGTCCGTGCGCTGCGCGTCCTGCCGCACCTTCACCAGTCCGTGGAAGGTGCCGCGCGCCCGGTCATCCAGCACGCCCTTGTACAGCTCGCGGCTGGTGCAGCGGGGCACCGCGTGGTCCAGCGCCGTCCACTGGTCCAGGTGCTGCGTCCCCTGCCCCACGTACAGGCCATTGAGGGTGGCGTCACCGCCCTCGCCCGCGAAGGTGACATGCACCTCGTTGCGAGCCAGCACGCCGCCGAAGGCGAAGTTGTGAGACACGAAGCGGCTGTCACGCCCCTGGCGCACGTGAAGCCCGCCCACGTGCACCGCGGCGTCACCCTCCGCCTGGAGCCGGTAGTGCTTCAAGCTGGCGTTGTCGCCCAGCGTCACCTCCGTCACCGCGTTGGTGAAGCCCTGGCCACTGACGCCCGTCGCGCTGGCGTACGTCTCCACCAGCGTCGCCTCGCTGCCCTCTCCCGCCACCACGAGGATGCGCGGACTGGCCAGCACCGGCGCGTCGCCCCGGGTCAGGAAGATGAGCTGTACGGGCACCTCGCTCAGCGCCCCAGGCGCCAGGCGCAGCACGGCCCCGTCCTCCAGCAGCGCCGCGTTGAGCGCCGTGAAGGCATGCTCCGCCGCGAGCGCCCGCTGCCCCAACTCCGCCTCCAGCAGCGCCCCGTCCTCCACCAGCGCGTCGCGCAGCGGCTTCAGCGTCAGGCCCCGCGGCAGGCCCGCCACCGACGACAACTCCTGAGACAGCCGCCCATCCACGAACACCAATCGAGGACCGGGCAGCGCGAGCCGCGCCACCACCGCCGACAGCTCCGCCGTGCTCCCCGCCGTCACGACAGGCGCGAAGGCCCCGTCCGCGATGGGCGCGAGGTTGGTGTACTTCCACGCCTCGTCACGCGTCGTGGGCAGGCCCAGCCGCGCGAAGTGCTCAAGCCCCTCCTGGCGCACGCGCTGGAGCCACGCGGGCGTCGTCGCGTCCCGCGCCTGGAAGCGCGAGGCCACGTCCACATAGCGGGTCACGCCCGGCGTCATCGCCGTGCCTCCCCGCCCTTCGTCGCGGCACCCTTGCCGTCCTGGAGCCCCAGCCAACCGTAGCCTTTCTCCTCCAGCTCCAGCGCCAGCTCGCGCCCACCGGAGCGGATGATGCGCCCGCTCGCCATGACGTGGACCTTGTCCGGGACGATGTAGTCCAACAGCCGCTGGTAGTGCGTAATCACCACCATGGCGCGCTGGGGCGAGCGCAGCCCATTCACCCCACCCGCCACCGTGCGCAGGGCGTCGATGTCCAGGCCCGAGTCCGTCTCGTCGAGGATGGCCAGCCGCGGCTCCAGCACCGCCATCTGGAAGATTTCGTTGCGCTTCTTCTCGCCGCCGGAGAAGCCCTCGTTCACCGAGCGGTTCATGAAGGCCGCGTCGAGCTGCACCAGCTTCGACTTCTCCTTGGCCATCTGGAGGAAGTCCATCGCATCCAGCTCCTCCAGCCCCTTCACCCGGCGCTGCGCGTTGAGCGCGGTGCGCAGGAAGTGCAGGTTGCCGACGCCCGGAATCTCCACCGGGTACTGGAACGCGAGGAACACGCCTTCGGCGGCGCGCGCCTCGGGAGCCAGCTCCAAGAGCGACTTCCCGTCGAGCAGGACCTCGCCCTTCGTCACTTCGTAGGCATCCCTCCCCGCGAGCACGCTCGCCAGGGTGCTCTTCCCGGAGCCGTTGGGCCCCATGATGGCGTGCACCTCTCCGGCGCCCACCTCCAGGTCGATACCCTTGAGGATGTCCTTGTCGCCCACACGGGCGTGCAGATTCCGAACGGACAGCAAAGCCATACCTACCCCACGCTCCCTTCCAGACTCACTCCGAGCAGCTTCTGTGCTTCCACCGCGAACTCCATGGGGAGCTCCTTGAACACCTGCCGGCAGAAGCCATTCACAATCATCGACACCGCGTCCTCTTGAGAGATGCCGCGCTGCCGACAGTAGAAGAGCTGGTCCTCGCCAATCTTCGACGTGGACGCCTCATGCTCCACCTGCGCCGACGCGTTCTTCACCTCGATGTACGGCACCGTGTGGGCGCCGCACTTGTCTCCGAGGAGCAACGAGTCGCATTGCGTGTAGTTGCGCGCGTTCTCCGCGCTCTTCAGCACCTTCACCAGCCCGCGGTACGTGTTCTGCCCCCGACCCGCGGAGATGCCCTTGGACACGATGGTGCTGCGGGTGTTCTTCCCCAGGTGCACCATCTTCGTGCCCGTGTCCGCCTGCTGGAGGTTGTTGGTGAGCGCCACCGAGTAGAACTCGCCCACCGAGTCATCCCCCTTGAGGATGACGCTCGGGTACTTCCACGTAATCGCCGAACCCGTCTCCACCTGCGTCCACGAAATCTTCGCGCGCTCGTGGGCGATGCCGCGCTTGGTGACGAAGTTGTAGATGCCGCCCTTGCCCTCCGCGTCACCCGGGTACCAGTTCTGCACCGTGGAGTACTTGATGGTGGCCCCCTTGAGCGCCACCAACTCCACCACGGCCGCGTGCAACTGGTTGGTGTCGCGCTGGGGCGCGGTGCAGCCCTCCAGGTAGCTCACGTACGAGCCCTCGTCGGCGACGATGAGGGTGCGCTCGAACTGGCCCGTCTCCGCGGCGTTGATGCGGAAGTACGTGGACAACTCCATGGGGCATCTCACGCCCTTGGGGATGTAGACGAACGAGCCGTCGCTGAACACGGCCGAGTTGAGCGCCGCGAAGAAGTTGTCCGAGTGCGGCACCACCGAGCCCAGGTACTTGCGCAACAGCTCCGGGTGCTCGCGCACGGCCTCGGAGAACGAGCAGAAGATGACGCCCGCCTTGGCCAGCTTGTCCTTGAACGTCGTGGCCACGGACACCGAGTCGAACACCGCGTCCACCGCGACGTTCTGCAGCCGCTGCTGCTCCACCAGGGGGATGCCCAGCTTCTCGTAGGTGCGGAGAATCTCCGGGTCCACCTCGTCGAGGCTGTCCTTCTTCGGTTTGAACTTGGGCGCCGAGTAGTAGCTGATGGCCTGGTAGTCGATGGACTTGTAGGTGACGGCCTGCCACGTGGGCTCGCGCAGCGTGAGCCAGTGCCGGTAGGACTTCAGGCGCCACTCGAGCAGGAAGGGAGGCTCGCCCTTCTTCTCCGACAGCGCGCGGATGACGTCCTCGTTCAGCCCCGGCGGGAAGGTGTCCGCCTCCACCGCGGAGACGAAACCGGCCGCGTACGGGCGGCGCGTCAGTTCCTGGAGGGTGTCGGTGGTCATGAGCGGACTCCTGTCGTGGCGGAAGGTATCGAGGTGTTGGCGGCGGCGGCCGGGGCGGCCCTGGGGGTGCTCAGGCCCACCAGTCGCTCGGGCATGCGCGGCGCCGGGGCGATGAGGTCCGCCAGCGTCAGGCGCCCCAGCGCGTCCTGGATGGCGTGATTGATGAGCCGCCAGTGCCCGCGTATCTGGCACACGGCCTCCAGCTCACAGGGCGCGCCTCCAGAGGTGTGCACGCCACACTCCGTGAGCGCGACGGGCCCCTCCAGCGAGGCCACCAGCTCCGCCAGGGAGAGCGAGGCGGCGGGGCGCGACAGGCCATAGCCACCGTTGGCGCCCCGGTGGGACACCACCAGCCCCGCCTGAAGCAGGCCCTTGAGCACCTTGCTGGCCGAGGGCAGTGGCACACGGGTGCGTGCCGCCAGCTCGCGAGTGGTGCGGGTGCCACCCTCCGCGCGAGCCAGCTCGGTCATCAGCACGATGCCGTAGTCGGTCATCTTGCTCATCCGGAGCATGCGGGACGCTTCTCCTCTCTGGGTCCATTCCCACGGGGCCTCAGGGCCTCCGGGCGCGTCATATGTAATCTGGACCGATTTAGTCCACATTGCATTTCGAGGGCGACCCTTCAAGGCCCCCGGTTGGAGGGCAGGTGGGAGAGGGCTAGGGTGGGATTCCTGCTATCCGGAGGGAATCCGCTGATGCGTCCACTGCTGCTGCTCGCCACGCTCGCCCTGGCCCTGGCGGGCTGCGAGAAGAAGTCCGCCCCCACCGAGGCTCCTCCCACCGGGCAGGCCGCCGACCCGTCCAAGGCCGGCACGGCCGCTCAAGCGCCCGCCGCTTCTGGTGGTCCGGTGGTGGCTCCCGACGAGAAGGGCGCCATCCTGATTGGCGAGGTAGGCAGCCTGACGGGCAGCGAGGCGACGTTCGGCGTCTCCGCGCGCAACGGAATTGAACTGGCGCTCAACGAGGCGAACGCCGCGGGAGGGGTGCGGGGCCGCCAGTTGGCGGTGCGCGTGTACGACAGCCAGGGGCGTCCGGAGGAAGGGGCGCAGGCGGCGACGCGGCTCATCACTCAAGACAGGGTGGTGGCGATTCTCGGCGAGGCGGCTTCGTCCGTGTCCATGGCGATGGCGGAGAAGGCGCAGGTGGGCAAGGTGCCGATGATTACGCCCACCTCCACGAGCGCCGAGGTGACGAAGAAGGGCGACTACATCTTCCGCGTCTGCTTCATCGACGAGTTCCAGGGCCTGGTGATGGCGAAGTTCGCCCGGGAGAACCTGAAGCTGTCGAAGGTCGCGGTGCTGACGGACAACAAGAGCGCCTTCTCGATGGGACTGGCGGACGTCTTCACGGCGAAGTTCCAGGAGTTCGGCGGGAAGATTGTCGGCACGGAGAGCTACTCGAAGGGGGACACGGACTTCCGCGCGCAGCTCACGGCGCTCAAGCAGGTGAAGCCGGAGGCGGTGTTCGTGCCGGGGTACTACACGGACGTGGGCATCATCGCGCGGCAGGCGCGTGAGGTGGGCCTGAAGGTTCCGTTGCTCGGGGGTGACGGCTGGGACTCCGACAAGCTGTTCGAGCTGGGCGGGTCCGCGTTGGAGGGCAGCTACTTCTCCAACCACTACTCGCCGGGCAACCCGGACCCGGTGCTCCAGTCGTTCCTGGCGCGCTACAAGGAGAAGTACGGCAGCGTGCCGGACAGCGTGGCGGCGCTGTCGTACGACGCGGCGCGCGTGCTGGTGGAGGCGCTCCAGCGCGCCCCGGACACGAGCGGCCCGGCGCTGCGCGATGCGATTGCCGCGACGAAGGACTTCCCGGGCGTGGCGGGGCGAATCACGCTGGACGCGAACCGCGACGCGGTGAAGGAAGCCGTCGTCCTGAAGGTCGCCGGTGGCAAGGCGGAGTTCGTCACCACCGTGAAGCCGTAGCGGTGCGTGCCCGGTCCCCCGTCCTCAAGGGATGGGGGATTGGATGACGTAGTAGACGGAGCTGAAGTACCGCTGGAGCGCGTTGAGCAGTTGCACCAGGAACGGCCAGCCCATCACCGTGAAGCCCATCAGCGCGGCTGTGACGACGGCGTACTCGACCATGGACTGGCCGCGCGGCTTGCGACGTTGCAACGAAGCCATCAGCACTTCCCCGGTTGTTTGCAGCCCATGTAGTACTCGCCGCGCTTCTGCTGCGTCTTCTCGTTGTTGTTCGCTTCCCAGTCGCGCCACTCGTTGTTGAAGTAGGTGCCGCTGCCCTGGCCCTGGTCGATTCGCTGGGTCGGCGCGCCGCCGTTCTGGGGCTTGATGGACATGCTGACGCGGGTCGGGTCGTCGCCAGGCTTGGCTCCGGCAAGCGCGAGCGTGGGAGACAGCAGCTTGTTGCTGATGGCCTGCGTGACGAGCGTCTGGGCGGCGGGCTGCATCTGGGTGTAACCCGCGTTTTCGCCGTTCGTGTACACCTGCGCCACGCGCGCGTAGAGGTCGCCCTCTTCCTTCTGTTCCTCGCCGGGCTCGAAACTCTGGCTCTTCGTGAGG
Organism: Myxococcus sp. AM011; assembly: GCF_013372595.1. Classification (NCBI taxonomy): domain Bacteria; kingdom Pseudomonadati; phylum Myxococcota; class Myxococcia; order Myxococcales; family Myxococcaceae; genus Myxococcus; species Myxococcus sp. AM011. The sequence continues at coordinate 14,649 of NZ_JABXEM010000120.1, read as the reverse complement.
GCCCACGTGTCCGTCACCAGGGCGACGTACTCCCAGGGGAGTAGATAGGTGTTCGAGTCCGAGCCTCCCTTGGCGTTGTTGTGGATTCCTCCTTCCTGTTTCTCCTTCGCCAGGTCGACATCGCTGAACTGCGAATAGAACGTCTTCTGGAGCAGGTAGTTCTGGACGCCAATCCGAGCGGAGCAGCGGATGAGCCCCCCTTTGTTGAACTGCCCCATGTAGGAGCTGTGCAACGTGACGCCGTAGCTCCCAACGGCGTTCTGGTCCACGGAGCAATACACCTGCTTGGCACCCGGGTTCAGCCAGCAGGCATGCGCCACCACTTCCTGGTGGTGGCTCTCGTCATCTTCACATTCGGGCGCGGGGGACTCGTAGCTGTCCAGGCCCGACTCATGGTCGCAGAACATCTGCCTTGAGAGCCCCTGGGTCTGACCGAAGCCCGCGAAGGATTCGCCGCCCTTCGGCTTGGCCGCGTAGTCAGACACCGCATAATCCCAGACGGTGGACACCACGGTCTCCTGCGCGTCCAGCATGTGGCGCAAGAGGTCGTCCAGGAAGATGGCGTACATGAACACGGGGATGATGACGAGCATGCACAGCGCCATCTCCACCGCGGCGGCGCCCCGAGCAACTCGCGTCCCAGCTTTCCGCATGGCTTTCACAGTGACACCCCCGGTGCCTCGGCGATGGTGGCCGCGTCGGAGTTGCCCGCTTCCTCCAGCACCTTCTTCGCCTCATCGGGCTTGAAGGGATGCAGCTTCACGCGCCAGTAGGGTGCGAAGAGGTTGGGGGGCTCGGACCAGCCGCCCTGCTTGAAGCGGTGGTAGTAGACCAGGGACTTCGACAGGCTCATGCCATCGGCGGCGGACAACGTCAGGCTCCCGGAGCCCTGGGCGCCGTGTTCGAACTTCACGCTCCGGGAGTTGTTGAGCTCCCACGGAGCCTTCTTCGGGTCCCCCACGTTCAGCTTCATCGTGTAGTAGCTGTAGACGCGCGGCTGGCCCCAGTCCCGTCCGGCATCCGGGTTGGCGCGGTACTTCATGAAGCAGTTGCCCGAGCCCGCGCACGCCGTGAGCGCCTTCGCATTGGTGCCCTCGAAGCGGTGCTGGCCCTGGTGCGCCCCATTGACCGAGTGCCTCCCACCGTTGGAGTCGCTCCAGATGAAGGCCTCGTAGCCCGAGGGAATCGGGGGGATGGCGTCCTCCCACGTCAGCTGCGCGAGCCTCCCCGACTCCGTGGCGGCCACGGTGGACCCCTGGTTGCCGCCCTTCTGCCCGCCTTCATAGATCTTGCTCTTGCTCTGCACCGTCTTGGACGAGCCTTTGTGTCCCAGGATGGAATACGTCCCCTTGTTGCCGGGGATGTCCATGAACTCCTTGAGGAATTGAGGGTGAAGTTGCTTCGGAGGCATCCCGCTGCCGTTGCGGTTCGCGGGCCACCCCGAACGACTCGCATTGCCAATCTCCGTCATGACACGTGCACGGGCCTCGGGTGCGGAGTTCGCCACACTGCCCTGGCACTGCATCCCATCCACGGCGCAGTTGAACTCGTTGGCATTGAGCGCCCCCACTCCCGAAGACAAGTCGCTCACTTCAGGCGCGGCCTCGCTCTTGAGTTGGGACAGGCCATGGCTCGAACCGTCCTTCACCGCCTGCACGGTCTTGTCGTGGACGCCCCGTTGCGAGGTGTGGACGTTGTCCACCATGAGGTCCAGCCCCTGCATGGCGGTCCTGAAGTTCCCCTCCAGGCCCCTCACATCCCGGTCATACATCTTGGCGGTCTTCCCGAACTTGCTCGCGACCTTCCCGGCTTCAATCGCGTGCTTGCAACAAGAGCACATCCCCCGGCAAGCGACGCACCTGAGTCCTTCCGTGACGGCGATTTGTGTGAAGTTCGTCTCCCCTGACCGCAGCATCTCACCGGTGATGGTCGCCGCCGCCATGTACGCGTGCAGGCTGTTCATCGCCACGTAGGAGCCCGCGATGGCCCGGTTGGTGACCGCGTAGTAGTTGAGCGCGCGTGCCTCCAACACCCCCATGGAGAACGACATGGCATCGCCGTGCTGCTGGAGGGTCATCTTCCGGCGCAGCGCGTGGCTCAGGTTGAAGCTCAGCGTCACCATCAGCGCGAGCACCAGGAAGGACAACGAGCCCAGGACAATGGCCTGGCCCCGCTGGGAGCGGCGAGCGAACCGACGCCTCAAGGCGATTTCTTGTAGGAGAACGGGAGGAGACATTCGTTGCTCTCAGGTAGGTCGTCGGTGTTGAGATAGAGATTCGACTGCATCCGCATGGTGTACGTGGCGCGGATGGGCGCGATGTAGATGCGCTTGGAGGCGGCGGCGTCATACGGACCTTCGCCCGTGGAGGCACTGCCGAATCTGCGGGGAGCTTCCGCTCTGCGGTCTTCGTCGCGCACCTTCATCCGCATCAACATCGGCAGGTCGCGAGCACGCGTGGACTGGAAGATGACCCAGTCCGCGAACGGGATGATGAGCCGGTAGTTGAACGTCACCTGCACACGCAGCTTGGTGCGATGGCTCCCCTTCCAGTCCTCGGAAGCCGCGTTGTCCGGGTCATCGAAGTCCAGCTCACCGCCGCTGCCTCCCACCTCCTTCTTCGTCGGCCCGCAGATGGTGACCTCGGCGTACTTCAAGTCCGTGTCCCCCATCTCGTTGCCCATCATCTCATTCCACTTCGTCGTGAATTCCTGCCCGCTGCTCACCGGGCGGACGTACTCGATGCCGTCTGACCCGGAGGAGCGCTTGGCCAGCACCGGCAGGAGTACGGCGACCGCCGCCTTCTCCATCTCCTTCACGCTCGCGTTGTGGATGGAGCCGGCCCGCACCGCTTTGTAGGCGGCGTACTTCGTCAGCAGCCGGGCCTGGTGCATCAGCCCCAACTGCAGGATGCCCAGGATGAGGAAGACGAAGAGCGGCAGGACAATCGCGGTCTCCACCGCGACCTGTCCTGACTGGGCCCTTGCGAGGTGGAAGCAGAGGCGACATCGCATACACCAATCACTACCACGCCCACATGGAGACCCTCAAAATCCCCAGGACTCAAAACTTCCATTCCAAACCCGCAATGTTGCCCCGTACACACGAATGGCAAACATTCCCGGCAAGGCGTTGCCTTCGCCACAAAGCCACACCTGGCTGCCTGCCCTCACGGACATCAAACAAATACAGCCACGGCCCATGGCGGAAACCCACGACATGTAGAAATGACAGACACCAGACACCCCCAGGAGGCGCGCGGGCCCGCACGAGAGCCCGCTCGCACGTGGAGCAGTCAGGCGTGCGGCTCACGCGCCGGAACAAACAACAGGATGTCTAAAGGAAAACACCTACGAGGAAACACGGGCCCGGTGCTCACGTGCGGAAACCCGCACGGACCTGCTCACGGGGCCCGCGGTCCCGGCTTCGCCGGGAGCCGTCCTGCGCCCCTACGGAATCGGGGACTGGATGACGTAGTAGATGGAGCCGAAGTACCGCTGCAGCGCGTTCAGCAACTGCACCAGGAACGGCCAGCCCATCACCGTGAAGCCCATCAGCGCGGCCGTGACGACGGCGTACTCCACCATCGACTGACCGCGCGCCCGAGCAAGCCCCAGCATCCGGGGTGACTTCGCCATCGCCGCATCCTTCCTGTCGTCATTCACGGCGCCGCCCCTCGCTGGAGCAGCGAGAGCTGAAGCTCGACGCCGTGCTCCTCCGCGCGCGTGCGCAACGTCGCCCGTCCCAGGGTGGTGCCCTTCATCAACTCGAACGCGATGCCATTCGCATCCACCGGCTCGACCGCCCCCACGTCCCAGCCCTTCTCCACCAGCAGGGCCCGGTACCGCTCACCCACGGCGGAGGGAGCCGCCTCCGGAAGCTGGCCGGAGACGACGTGGTGCGAGGCGCCCTCCATGGCGAACGAGAGCGTCACCGGCTCGCTCAGCTCGGGCGGCAGCGGAATCCACGGCGGCACGCGCGAGGCCCGCTTCAACAGCGGCGCCACCTGCCCCGCCGACACGAAGCCCAGCGTCTCTCCACCCTGCGCCAGCACGGAGACCAGCCGCATCTCCTCCGTGGCCGGGCTCCAATACCCCACCCAGCCTCCGTTCTCCCCATGGCGCTCCCCGAGCACCGGCAGCCCGTTGTCCAACAGCACCTGCCGGTAGTGGGACAACACCTGCTCCGGCGTGTCCGTCGTGGAGAACCACGCCACGGCGATGGGCACGTCGGGGCCCAGGTAGTCCACGGCGAGCAGCTCCGCGCGGCTCGCCTTGGGATACGCCGGGAAGTGCACCAGCGCGCGCTTCAGCGCCGCTTCCTCCGCGGGCGAGCGGCTCCCCGAGGGCTTCGTGGGAGGCGCGTCATCGAGCGAAGGCGGAGGAGACCACTCCTCCGTGACGTCGCGCCGTCCGTAGACGGCGCCCTCCCAGGCAAAGCCAATCAACGAGCCCACCACGGCCACGGAGAACAGCAACGCGGGCACGCGGATGACCAGGCTCGAGGCACGAGGCATCAGCACTGCTCCGCCTGGGCACAGCCCAGGTAGTTGTTCCCTCGGGCGTTGTGCGTGGCCTCGTTGTTGTCCTTGTCCCAGTCCTTCCACTCGCTGTTGAAGTAGCTGGCGCTCCCGCCGTTCTGCTGCAGCTGCTGCACCGGCCCACCGCTCGACGGGAAGGGTTTGACCGAGAGGCTGGGCTCGCGCGGGTCATCGCCGGGCGGCATGTCGTCCAGGCGGATGTCGCTGCTGAGCACCTCCTGCGTGGCCGCGCTGACAAACGCCTCGGCGGCCGAGGTCATCTGGGTGTACCCGGAGTTGTCCTCGTTCTTGTAGATCTGCGCCAGGCGCACGTAGAGGCCCTCCTCGTCGCCGTCCGCCTTCCCCGGCTCCGTGTTCGCCACCTTGGTGAGCGCCCACGTGTCCGTGACGATGGCGATGCGCTCCCAGGGCAAGAGGTAGACGTCGCCCTCGAGCCCGCGCGGGTCGTCCTGCAAGTCGCCCCCCTGCGCGTTGGTGTGGATGCCGGCACCGCGCTTCTTCGTCTGCCGCGCCAGGCCCACCTGGCTGAAGTCCTGGAGGAAGGACTTGGGCAACAGGTAGTTCTGCACGCCCAGGCGCGCCGAGCAGCGGATGACGCCGCCCTTGCCGAACTGGTCCATGTACGACTGGTGCAGGTCCACGTTGTACGCGCCCGCGGGACCGCCACCACCACCGCCATTGGGGTCCGCCTGGTTCAGCGTGCACTGCACCTGCTGCGCCCCCGGGTTGAGCCAGCACGCATGCGCGGACACCTCCGCGTGGTGGCCCTCGTCATTCTCGCACTCGGGTCCCTTGCCGGGACCGAAGCTGTCCAGGCCCGACTCGTGGTCGCAGTACTGGAGCCGCGCGTAATACTGCGCGCCATTGAAGCCGTAGAAGGGCTCCTCCGCGCCGCCCTCGGGGGGAGGGTTCTTCGGCTTGGTCGGATAGTCCTGCACGGCGTAATCCCAGACAGTGGACAGGGCCGTCTCTTGCGAGTCCAGCGTGTGCCTCAGCAGGTCATCCAGGAAGAGCGCGTACATGAACACCGGGATGATGACCAACATGCACAGCGCCGTCTCCACGGCGGCGGCGCCCCTGGCGGCTCGATGTCCGGAAGTCTTCACAGCGCCACCCCCTCGACCTGCGACATCTGCGCCGCCTCCGAGTTGCCCGCGGCATCCAACACCGATTGCGCGTCCCCCTTGGTGAAGGGGTGCAGCTTGGCGCGCCAGTACGGCGCGAAGAGGTTGGGGGCTTCCTTCCAGCCGTCCTCGCCGAAGCGGTGGTAGTAGACGAGCGACTTGGACATGGCCATGCCCTCCGTCGCCGCGACGGTGAGGGTGCCATCCCCCTGCTGACCGTGGGTGAGCTTCACCTGCGCCGACGAGTTCAGCTCCCAGGGCGCCCGCTTGGTGTCACCCACGCGGAAGGGCATGGACACGTAGCTGTAGACGCGCGGCTGACCCCAGTCGCGGTCCGGGTCCGGGTTGGCGCGGAACTTCATGAAGCAGTTGCCGGAGCCCGCGCAGCCGGTGAGCGCGCGGACATTGACGCCCTCGAACCGGTGCTGGCCGGAGTGCGCGCCGTCATTCTCGTGGCCGCCGCCGCCGTCGTCGCTCCAGACCTCCGACTTGAAGCTGTTCGTCATGAGGCCGTCCTTCCACTGGTGGAAGATGCGGCCCTCGTCCTGCGCGGCAATCATGGCGCCGTCGTTGCCGCCGCTCCGGCCTCCCGAGGTGAGCTGGCCCTTGCTGTTCACCGTCTTCGCGGTGCCCTTGGTGCCGGAGATGATTTTCGTGCCCTCCCCGGGGATGTCCTCCAGCTCCTGGAAGAACTGGGAGTTGAGGTACTTGGGCATGTTCATGGACATCCCACCCGGGCTCTTGCGGGTCGCCGGCCAGCCGGAGCGCGTCGCGTTGGCAATCTCAGTCATCACCCGCGCGCGGGCCTCCGGAGAGGTGTTCGCCTCGCTGCCCTGGCACTCCATGCCATCCACGGCGCAGTTGAACTCGTTGGCGTTGATGGAGCCCACCGACGAGTTCAACTCGCTCGCGTTGGGCGCGGTGTAGTCCTTGAGCTGGCCCAGACCGTGGCTCTTGCCGTCCTTCACCGCCTTCAGCGTCTGCTCATGCACGGAGCTCTGGGCCTTGTGGATGTTGTCCACCATCAGGTCCAGGCCCTCCATGGCGGTGTTGAAGTTCGACTCGAAGGCGGAGACCTTGTCGTCGTAGTCGTCCCCCGAGTCGCTGAAGTCGCTGGAGATTTGAAACGCCTCCACCGCGTGCTCGCAGTGGTCGCACATGAACTCGCAGGCGATGCACAGCACCATCTCCTGCACGGCGATGATGGTGAAGTTCTTGGAGGAGGCCCGCATGATCTGCCCGGTGAGGCTGGCGGCGGACATGTACGCGTGGAGGCTGTTCATCGCCACGTAGGAGGTGGCGATGGCCCGGTTGCTCACCGCGTAGTAGTTGAGCGCGCGCGCCTCCAGGACGGCCATGGAGAACGACAGGGTGTCGCTGTGCTGCTGCAGGCTCATCTTCTGGCGCAGCGCGTGGCTCAGGTTGAAGCTCAGCGTCACCATCAGCGCCAGCACCAGGAACGACAGCGAGCCCAGGACGATGGCCTGGCCTCGCTGGATGCGGCGGCGCGTCCGGCTCAGTAGGAGAACGGGAACATGCATGCGTTGCTCGCGGGCAGGGCGTTGGCGCCGAGATAGAGATTGGACTGCATCCGCATGGTGTACGTGGCGCGGATGGGCATGATGTAGATGCCCTGCCCGGCGGCGCTCTCGTAGGGGCCCTCGCCTGTGGCGGCGCCCCCGAACTTGCGGGTGGACACCTTGGACTGCTCCTCCGCCTTCACCTTCCCCATGCGCATCAGCATGGGCATCTCCCGGCCACGCGCGGCCTGGTAGATGACCCAGTCCGCGAAGGGAATCAGCAGCCGGTAGTTGAGCGTGAGCTGGATGCGCAGCTTGGTGCGGTGGTTCTCCTTCCAGCCGTCCGGGTGGATGTTCGCCGGGTCGTCGAAGTCGAACTCCCCGCTGCCGGAGACCTCCTCCTGCGTCGGCCCGCAGACGGTGACCTCGGCGTACTTGAGGTTCACCCCGGGCATCTCGTTGCTCTTCAGCTCGTTGAACTTGGTCTCGAAGTCCTGCGCGCTGCCCACCGGGCGGGTGTACTCGATGCCGCCCGCGCCACCCGCGCGGCTGCTGAGGATGGGCAGCAGCACCGCGAGCGCGGCGGCCTCCATCGTCTCCACCTTGGCGTTGTGGAGCGAGCCGGCCCGGACCGCCTTGTACGCGGCGTACTTCGTCAACAGCCGCGCCTGGTGCATCAGCCCGAGCTGCAGCGTGCCCAGGATGAGGAACACGAAGAGCGGCAGGACGATGGCGGACTCCACCGCGGCCTGGCCTGATTGGGTCGCTGTGGTGAGGGAGCGCATCCAGCCTCGTGAATTGGCGCCAGGGGATTCCACGCCCCGAGCACCCAAAGTTACACTGACAATCTGATCTCGCGAATCAGGGTCCTAATGTTTCCCGCGCTGGGACGAAAATCTCGCGATTCCCCGTTGTCTGTACCCAGCATCCCTCTCCCAGGGAAAAAATCCGCGCGTGAAAGACTCCACCGGCCAGATGACCGATGGGGCGCCCCCGGAAACTCTCAGGAGTTGCAAAAGCAAGTGACGCGCGGAGCCATGCGGATCAAGGCAGGCAGAGGAGCGAGCCCCGGGCCCTGGGTTCAGCGGCGCCGGGCAATCTCCTGGATGAGCTCCACGTAGCGGCGGTTCTTGGGGTTGAGCTTGAACGCCTTGCGGAAGGACTCGTCCGCCAGGGCCCACTGGCTCTCGCCCTGGGCCACCTCGCCCAGAAACCCCCAGCCTTCCTCCAGGCCCGGATCCTGACGGATGACTTCCTGCAGCTCCTGGAGCGCCAGGCGACCGTGGGCCTCTGGCTTCATGAGGTAGCGGGCCCACGCGCGCCAGGCGTGATGCAGCGGCTTGGGCTCGATGTCGCAGGCGTATTCGAAGTACTCGAAGGCGCCCGCGTAGTTCTTCGCGACGAGCCTGCGCCGGGCTTCGTCGAACTGGGTGGTCGCATCCAGCAGGTCGGTGCGGATGCGGAACTGCTCGGCGGTGGTGGGACGGCCCGTGCTGGCCCGCTCCTTCTCCCGGTGCGCCGCGCGGCGCTTGCGCCACAAGAGATTCTGCTCCGCATCCGACAGCACGCCGTAGGCCTTCGCGTACGCCGCCAGCAGCGCCTCCGCCTTCTCCTTCAGCTCGGGTGTCTGGAAGCGCAAGGGCGAGTAGCGCTCCGCCCACGCGAGGAAGGCCCGGCGCAGCGGCAGGGGCTGCACGTCCTCGGGGACCTCCAGCAGGGCGAACGGGTCCTTGCTCCGGTGCGCGAGGAAGGCCGTCACCAGGGCGTCTCGCGTGGCCACGTCCTCGTCGGAGAACGGCGTGCCCCGCGCGGCCACCGGCTCCGGGGCCACGGGCTCCGGGGGCGGCGCCACGGGCACCGGCACCACGCGCGAGGCCAGCTCCGCCGCCTTCGTGTCCACGTCCTCCACGAAGCCCGCCACGCCCAGGAGGCACAGCGCGTAGAGCCGCCGCAGCACCGTCTCCGTGTCGAAGCCCGTGCGCTCCTGGAGCTCGTTGAAGGTGGGGCGCTGCCGGAGCTGTTGCAGCAGCCGCGCGTCCTTGGACGACAGCTTGGGGCCGGACTCCACGCCGGGCATCTGCCCGAATCTGCGCTCGTCCGTGAAGGTGAAGTGGGTGGCCACCGCGTCGAAGGGCATCACCCCTTCCACGCCCGTCAGGATGAGCTGTGCGGGGTTGGTGCGGACGCTTGCGTCCGGCGTCTCCGCGTCCGCGATGAGGCGGTACTTCGCATCCACCCATCGGAAGCAATCGAGCAGCTTGTGGGCCAGGTTCGCCTGGAGCTGCTTGTACAAATCGAAGGGGCTGATGAGCCCCTTCTGCACCAGGAGCCCGCCCATCTGCATGCCCGTGGACACGCTCTCCCCCAGCGACTTCTGGTAGTCGGCCTCGGTCAGCCGGCCCTTCTCCACCAGATATTTGCCGAGCGTCTCGTGCAGCAGGTTGGACTGGCACGCCACCGGCGAGCCTTCCTCGAAGACGATGCGCTTCTCACGCTGCCGCACCTTCAGCTCCAGCGTGCACGTGCGCTCCTCCACCATCAGCGCCTGGAGCAGCAGGGGGAAGGGCGTGTCGGCGAGCAATCCCTCGCGCTGGCGAAGCACCTGCGACGGGGTGGGAAACATGGAGCGGGCCTCGGCTGTCGGTGGACACGAGAAGAGGGGGCGCTCGAAGCCTACGCTCTTTCACCGAGCGCTTTGAACAGCGGGAAGGAGCCCGGCGGCGTGGTCTGGATTCACCCAGAGCGGGCACCGGGCCACCCGCGCTACTCCAGGTACTCGTACGCCTCGGTGTCCGCGGGCGGATACCGGTCGTAGCCGCGGACACTGCCGCCGTGCGAGCGCGAGGCGAACAGGCCCACCTGGTTCGCCACCGCCGCGCCGGTCCCCAGCACCAGCGCGAGCAGCACCGCGTAGGTGAGCGGTCGACCAGGTCGCGACAGCCATGCCCACCGGCGCTCGCGGCGACGCTGGAAGCCCGGCGCCGCCACGTACTCGCCCCACGCCAGCTCTCGCATCCGCTTCGCGTCCGCCGAGCGACCGTCCTTCGCCAGCGCGCTCGCCAGCAAGTAGCGGCCCTCCACCGAGCCCAGCCGCGTCGCGCAGAAGCGCTCCAGTGATTCAATCGCGCCCTTCACTTCGCCGCGCTTCAGCCGGAAGCGGCCTCGCTCCAGGTCGATGGCGCCCTGGCGGAAGTCGGGGTCCAGCTTCGCCGCCTCGTCCAGGAGCAGCTCCCCGCGCCGCGCATCCTTCGCGCCCAGGTACGCCACGCCGAGCAGGTACAGGGTGTCCACGTCCTCGTCGCCCGCCTCCAGGTTGGGCTTGAGGATGTCGACGGCCTCGTCGTACCGCTTCTGCTCCACGCGGATGTCCGCCAGCTCGTGGCGCGCGCGTCGCTCGTGGGGGTTGGTGAGGATGGTCCCCGCCAGTTCGCCCGCGCGCTGGAAGCGCTTGAACATCCGCACCGGGCTGGGCAACAGCCGCCACGTGAAGCGGTCCGCCACGAAGATGAAGACGATGACCAGGCCCAGCGACAAGAGCGGGCTGCCCGTCAACAGGGTCAGGAACATCCACAGCATCCACTTGCTCATAAGCTCCTCGAAGTCCCTCGCGCGGGCCGCTGTCTAGAGCAGCCGCGCGCAGACGGCGCTGTGTACGTCCGCGCCCTTTTCCGTCAAGGCCAGTCGCCCCCCCGTGAGCGTCGCGAAGCCGTGCTCCACCAGCCTCGCCACCTCCGCCCGCCGCGCCTCCACCGACTGCCCGTACCGCTCACACACCGCTTCCCAGTCCACGCCCGACACCAGCCGCAGCCCCATCGCCAGCCGCTCCGCGAACAGCTCCTGGGTCCCCAGCGCCTCCCGCCCCTCCTCTGGCAGGCGGCCCGCCTCCACCTCGCCCAGGTACTTCTCCGGGCTGCGCAGGTTGACGTAGCGCGAGGGCTCGGGCGTCAGCAACATGCCCGTGGCGCCCACGCCCAGCGCCAGGTACTCGCCACCCGTCCAATAGAGCGCGTTGTGCCGCGAGCTGAAGCCCTCGCGTGCGTGGTTGGACACTTCATAGCGTCGCAGGCCCGCCGCGCCATACACCTCGCGCACCACGCGCGCCATCTCCACCACGTCGTCGTCGGACGGCAGCTCCAGCTCGCCGCGCTTGAGGCGCTTGGACAAGGGCGTGTCCTCCGCGAGCACCTCGCGCTCCACCGTCAGCGCATACGTGGACAGGTGCTCCGGCGCGAGCGCCACCGCCCGCCTCGCGTCCTCCTCCACCTGCGCGACGCTCTGTCCGTGCACGCCGTAGATGAAGTCCATGGACACCACCGGGAAGCCCGCCCGCCGGGCCAGCTCCACGGCGAGCTCCACCTGCGCCGCGTCGTGCGCGCGCCCGAGCGCCTTGAGCGTCTCCGGCTGGAAGGACTGCACGCCCAATGACAGCCGGTTCACCCCCGCCGCTCGATAGCCCGCGAAGCGCTCCGCGTCCGCGCGCTCGGGATTGCCCTCCAGCGAGAGTTCCACGCCGGACGACACCGTCATCCTCGCGGCGATGCCCTCCAGCACGCGGGCCACGTAGCGGGGGTGCCACAGCGAGGGTGTGCCGCCGCCCAGGAAGATGGACTCCAGCGGCTTCGAGCGCAGCGCGGGTGACACCGCGAGCCGTGCGTCCAATTCCGAGAGCACGGCGCTCGCATAGCGCTCCTCGGGCACCTGCTTCGCGACCGCCACCGCGAAGTCGCAGTACGGGCACTTCGCGAGGCAGTAGGGGAAATGCAGGTACAGCCCGAAGCGGGCCGCGGCCATCCCCGTGAGCGGGTCCACTGGTGCGTCGAACGGCATGAGGGGCAAACCTTTACTTCCAGCCCTTCAATTGCGCTTCGAGCTTCGCGATTTTCGCCTTGTAGCCAGCCGCCGCTTCGAGCGCCGTCTCGGCCGCCATCAGCTTCCGCTTCAGGTTCGCAGCGTCCGCCTTGAGTCCCTCGCGCTCGGCCTCCCAGTCGGAGGACGCGGCAGCCGGCTTCCCGCCCGCCTGCTCCAGTTTCGACAGCTTCGCCTCCGCCGCCGCGCGGGCCTCCTGCTCGGCCTTGAGCGAGGACTCCGCGCGCGTCAGCTTCGCCTCTACCGCCGCGCGAGCCGTGTCCGCGTCCTTCGCCTTCGCGCCGCGCGACTCCTCCAGCGCGGCCTCCGCCTTCGCGAGCTTGGACTCCAGGTCCTTCAGCTTGCTCGCCTGCGCGGACTCGGACTGGGACAGCTTCGCTTCCGTCGCGGACCGCGCGGCATCCGCGTCCTTGAGCTTGCCCGCCTGCGTCGCTTCGGTCTGGGAGAGCTTTGTCTCCAGGTCCTTGACCTTCGCGGCCTGGGCAGCCTCCGCCTTCGCGAGCTTGTCCGCGGCCTCCTTGAGCTTGCTCGCGTGCGAGGCCTCGGTCTGGGAGAGCTTCGCTTCGAGGTCCTTGAGCTTCCCCGCTTGCGCTGCCTCGGCCTGCGACAGCTTCGCCGCGGCATCCTTCAGCGCGCCCGCTTGCGTCGCCTCGGCCTGGGAGAGCTTCGCTTCGAGGTCCTTGAGCTTCGCCTGCGCGGCCTCGGCCTGCGCCAGCTTCTCGGCGGCATCCTTCAGCGCGCTCGCCTGCGCGGCCTCGACCTGCGCGAGCTTCGCTTCGGACTCCTTCTGCTTGCTGGCCTGCGCGGCCTGGGCCGCCTGCGCCGCCTTGCTGGCCTCCGCCTTGGCCGCCTCCAGCGCGCCCTCCAGCATCTTCAAGCGCTGCTGGAGCCGCTCCGCCTTGTCCGCCTCCGAGCGCGTGGCCTCCAGTTCATCGCGAAGCTCCGCCAGCTCCGCCTCGGTGCCGCCCTTCCCTTCCGCCAGCGCGTCCGCGCGCGCCTCTTCTTCCGCCGCCCGCACCTGCGCGTCCGCGCGCTCCGCCTCCGCCGCCTCGCGACGCACGCGCTCCAGCGACAGCTCTTCCTTCGACTGCGCCAGCACGCCCTGCACCCGCGCCAGCTCCGCTTCGCGCTGCCCGGAGGCGGTCTCCAGCATGGACACGCGCGCGGCCAGTCCCACGCGCTCGGCGTCCGTCGTCGCCGCCTTCATCTCGGCCACGCCCAACTGCTTCTTCAGCGCCTCGTGCTCGACCTGCGCGGCCTCCAACGCCGCCGTCAGCTCGCCCACCTTCGCCTCGGCCTGGTGCGCCGCCTCACCCAGCGCCGCCGCGTCCGCCTCCATCCTGTCGCGCAGCGCCACCTGCTCGACTTCGAGCGCCTCCAGCGCCTCCTTCAGCGCCGCCGCCTCCCCTTCCGCCACCGCCGCCCTCTCACCCGCCTGCGAAAGCCCTTCCTCCAGCGCCTGCGTCCGCTCCGCCGCGCGCGCGCCTTCCGCCTCCAGGCGCGACGTCAGCCGAGCCAGCTCCGCCGTGCGGCCCTCCAGCGCCTGCCGCAGCACGGGCAGCTCCGCCGCCTCGGTGGTCCGCGCGGTGAGGGCCGCGCGCAGCCCGACAATCTCGGCGTCCTTCAACGCCAGCGCCTTCTCCAGCTCGGCCGTCTGGCCCTGGAGCGCGCGCAGCCCCTCCTCCATCACCGCGAGCTGACGGCGCGCCTCGTCCCGCTCCTGCTCCAGCGTCTGCGCGCGCCCCTGCGCTTCCTCCAGCGAGCTCTTGGACCAGTCGCTCTCGCTCTCCACCGCGCTCAGCGCGCCCTGCGCCTCCGCGAGCGCCGTCTCCAGCTGTCCCGCGCGCAGGCCCAGCGAGTCCCGCTCGCCCGTCATCACCTCCAGCTCGCCGCCCAGCCGCTCCACGTCCGCGACGACTTGCTGGTACTGCTCCTGGACGGCCTCCAGCGCGCCCTGCGACTCGGACTTCTCCGCCGCCAGCTCCGCCACGCGGTCCTGCGCCAGCGACAGCGCCTCCTTGGCGCCCACCAACTCCTCGGCCACCGCGCCCCGAGACTCGCGCTCCTCCTGGAGCTCCGCCGACAGCCGGGGGACTTCCGACTCCACCTCCGCCAGCGCGCGCGACAGGTCCTTGCGGTCCGCCTCCACCGCGGCCAGCTCCGCCTCCAGGGCGGCGAGCTTCGCCTCGGCCTCCGCGGCGCGCTTCTCCGCGCCCGACAGCGCCTCCGACGTCTGCACCAGCTTCGCGGGCGAGTCCTTCACCGCCAGGAGCTGCGCCTTCGCCTCCGCCGCCTCCTTGCGAAGCTGGGTGAGCGACTGCTTCAGCCCGTTCACCTCGCCGTCGCGCTCCGCGTACAGCGTGCGGGCGCGGGCCAGGGTCTCCGTCTTCTGGCGGACGACGGTCCGGAAATACTCCAGCTTCTCCTCCGGCGAGCCCCCCATGGGCATCCGGGGCTCGGCCACCTCGTTGAAGGGGTCATTGCCGGGCACCCGCACCGCCCTCGACACCGAGGACGCGGGGGCCCCGCCGATGGGGGCCGGGGTGGCCGCGGGCCTGGGCGCGCCCGTGCCCACCGGCGCGCCGGGTCCAACAGCCACAG
>NZ_JABXEM010000011.1:0-76032 GCF_013372595.1 Myxococcus sp. AM011 | reverse complement strand
CCCCGGAATTCCCCTCTGTGCTGTCGCTCCTCAAGCGATATCGGCGCCCCCTCCTGGTCGGCGTCCTGCTGCTCTACCCGCTGGTCGCCTTCCTGCTCAGCGGGCGCAAGGGCAGGGACCCCAATCCCATCGACCGGGCGGTCATCGCGGTGACGTCGCCCGTCCAGCAGGTGCTCACGGCCTCCATCGAAGGCACGGTGTCGGCGGTGCGCCACTACCTGGATTTGCGCGGCGTCCGGCAGGAGAATGACACCCTGCGTCTGGAGAACCTCCAGCTCCGCGCCTCGGTGCAGGCGCTGGGCGAGTCGCGCACGGAGAACGAGCGGCTGCGCAAGCTGCTCGGCTACGCGGAGGCGGCGGCGGGGCCGGAGATTCCGGCGCGGGTGGTGGGAGTCAACCCGGTGGCCAAGCTCCTGTCGGTGCGCATCAGCGCGGGGGAGAAGGAGGGCGTCTTCCGGGGCATGTCGGTGGTGACGCCGGATGGAATCGTGGGACAGGTCATCCGGGCCACGGGGAGCTATTCGGACGTGGCGTTGGTGACGGACACGCAGAGCCGGGTGGCGGTGAGGGTGCAACGCTCCAGGGCGCGAGGCACGGCGTCGGGTGCTGGCAGCGGACCTTTGAAGCTGGAGAACATGCTGCGCACCGAGGACGTGGACAACGGCGACCTCATCATCACCTCGGGCACGGATGGCATCTACCCACCGGGGCTGGTGGTGGGCCGGGTGACCCATCTAGAGAAGAAGGAGCACGGCATGTTCCAGGGTGGGGACATCGTGCCGGCGGTGGACACCAGCAAGCTGGAAGAGGTGTTGGTGGTGGGCAGTCCCTACAGCGCGATGGCGCAGGGCAGCGCGGCGGAGGGTGCGTCGAAATGAAGTTCCTGGTGACGGTGGGCATCGCGCTGGCGCTGCTCACGCTGGAGTCCGTGGTCGTCAAGCAGGCGGGCCTGGTGCTCGGCCGCATCGACGTCACCGTGGTGCTGGTGGCGTTCCTCGCCCTGCGCGCCACGCTGCTGGAAGGCGCCTTCTCCGCGTTCGCGGTGGGCTACCTGTTGGACTTGATGAGCGGACAGCCCACGGGGCTGTTCACCTTCCTCGCTGTCTTCACCTTCCTGGTGGGGCGGCTGGTCGCGACCTTCGTCGACGTGCGCGGCGGCCTGTCCTTCGCGCTGTTCGCCATGGGCGCGGATGTGGGGCACGGCCTGCTGGCGACCTTCTTCACCTGGCTGACGGTGAAGGACGGCGGCACGGGGCCGGTGCTGGCGGGCCTGCCGGTGCAGGTGGCGCTCACGGGGGCCGCGGCGCTGGCGCTCTTCCCGTTGTTGCGGCGCTTCGAGGCGGCGCAGGACCGTCCGGCGGGGTTGCTGAGGTGACGCCTCCCACGCTGGGCAACACGACGCCGGGCCGCGAGCTGCGTCGGCGCTTCCTCTGGCTGGGCCTGGCCATGACGGTGGGGCTGGGCCTGTTGTCCATCCAGCTCTATCGGCTGCAAATCACCCGGGGCGAGGAGTACTCCGCCAAGAGCGTGGCCAACTTCGTCAAGGAGGTGCGCCTGCGCGCCGACCGGGGCGTCATCAAGGACGCGCGCGGCACCATCCTCGTCGACAGCCGCCCGTCCTTCGACGCCGTCGTCACGCCCGCCTTCTGCACCGACTGCTCCGAGCAGGTCATCCCCCGGCTGGCGGAGTTGCTCCAGTGGGACGCAGACCAGGCGAAGAAGGTGGAGGACCTGGTGCGCCAGGGCCGCCGCAACGCGCCCTTCCAGCCGGTGCCGGTGCGCGTGGACCTGACACGGGACGAGTACGACCGGCTGGCCGCCCGCCGCGACATCCTGGACGGCGTGGAAGTGGCCCCCGTGCCTCACCGCCACTACCGGACCAACACGGTGCTGTCGCACGTGCTGGGCTACATGAACGAAATCACCCAGGAGGAACTGGAGCGCCTCAACGGCGACGGCTCGCGCTACGCGCTGGGGGACTACATCGGCCGGCGCGGCCTGGAGCGCTACTTCGAGCAGCGCCTGCGCGGCCAGGACGGCGTGCGCAAGGAGGTCGTCAACGCGCGCGGCCAGAAGATTGAAGAGCTCAACGTCAAGCTGGGCGACAACGCCGTGGTGCAGCCCCAGGCGGGCAGCAACGTGGTGCTGTCCATCGACATGCGCCTGCAGGAAGAGGCGGAGCGCGCCTTCCCTGGCGTGACGGGCGCCGTCGTCGCCATCGACGTGAATACGGGCTTCATCCGCGCGCTGGTGTCGCGGCCCGGCTTCGACCCCAATCTCCTGACGGGCCGCGTGACGCCCACGCAGATGGCGCAGCTGTCGAGAGATCCGCTGGAGCCCATGGTCAACCGCGTGGCCGCGGAGCACTACAGCCCGGGCTCCACGTTCAAGGTCGTCACCGCGCTGGCGGCGTTCAAGTCCGGCGTGTTCCGTCCGGAGACGGTGGTGAACTGCCCCGGTGGCTACCGGCTGGGCGCGCGCACGTGGCGCTGCCACCTGGACCGGGGCCACGGCCCGGTCAACGGCCTGGACGCGATGAAGAGCTCGTGTGACACGTGGTTCTACAAGGTCGCGGACACCATCGGCCTGGACCCCATTGGAGAGATGGGCAAGTCGCTGGGCCTGGGCAGCCCCACCGGCATCAACGTGGTGGCGGAGGTGCCCGGCATCATGCCGACCAGCGCGTACCACGACAAAGCCTCGCCGGGCGGCTACACCAAGGGCATGGCGCTCAACAGCGCCATCGGCCAGGGTGACAACAACGTCACGCCGCTCCAACTCGCGCTGATGTACGCGGCCATCGCCAATGGAGGCACGCTCTACAAGCCGCAGATGGTGCAGCGGTTGGAGAACCTGGACGGGCAGATCATCCAGGAGTTCAAGCCGGAAGTCGTCCGCCGGGTGGAGCTGTCCCCCGCGCACCTGAAGGCCGTCATCGAGGGCCTGGTGAAGGTGGCCCACGAGCCGGGCGGCACCTCCTACCGCACCCGCCTCAAGTTCATGCGCGACCAGGACGTCCTCATCGCGGCGAAGACGGGCACCGCCCAGGTGGCGCGCCTGGGGGCCATCCGGCTCAAGACGCACCAGATGAGCTACTTCGAGAGAGACCACGCCTGGTTCGCGGGCTTCGCCCCGGCGGACAAGCCGGAGATCGCCGTCGTGGTGCTCAACGAGCACGGAGGCCATGGCGGCTCGGACGCCGCGCCGACGGCGATGGCCATCATCCAGAAGTACCTGGACCTGAAGAAGCTGGACGCCACGGCGCCGCCGCCGCGTCCCAACCAGCCCTACACCCCCTCGGTCCTGCGCGCTCCGTCTCCGGACGAGGCGGCCCTGACGCGCGGCGTGAAGCCCCCGAAGCTGCTCCCGGGCGACGAAGAGGTTTCGGAGGACACCCGTGCAACTCAGGATTGAGCGGCGGATGGTGCCCCACGTCCCGTGGGGGCTCATCGTCTGTGTGCTGGGCGTGTCCCTCCTGGGCATCTGGAACCTCGCCTCGGCGTCGCGCCCCCCGCTCGCGCCGGTGTGGTCCAGCCAGGCGCTGTACCTGGGGCTGGGCGTCGTCGCCGTGCTGGTGGTGTGCCTGGTGGACTACCGCTGGATTCAGCGCATGGCGCTGCCCATCTACGTCTCCAACATCCTGGCGCTCATCGCCCTGCGCTTCATCGGCCATACGGCGAAGGGCGCGGAGAGCTGGTTCGTCATCGGCCCGTTCCGCCTCCAGCCCGCGGAGTTCATGAAGATTGGCGTCGTGCTGATGCTGGCCAAGGTCTACCACGACGACTTCCGCCCCAATGAGCCGTCCTACGGCCTGGTGCGCCTGTGGAAGCCGCTCTTGGTGGTGGGCGTGCCCTTCCTCCTCGTGCTCGTCCAGCCGGACCTGGGCACGGCGCTGATGATTGGCCTGTCCTCGCTCACCGTCATCCTCTTCGGCAAGGTGCGCTGGTACCTGGTCGCCACGCTCGTCGCGGCCATCCTCGCGGGCGGCATCGTCATCTGGAACGACTACGTCCGCGACGTGCCGGAGCCCCGGCCCACCATCGTCCGGCACCACCTGAAGAAGCACCAGAGTCAGCGCATCTCCGGCTGGTTGGACCCGGAGGCGGACCTGCGCGGCAGCGGGTACCACGCGGCCCAGTCGAAAATCGCGGTGGGCAGCGGCGGCGTGTCCGGCAAGGGCTGGCGCGAGGGCACCCAGACGGGCCTTCGCTTCCTGCCCGAGCAGCACACCGACTTCATCTTCTCCGTGTGGGCGGAGGAGCACGGCTTCGTGCTGTGCACGGTGCTGCTCGTGCTCTACGGCGCCATCTTCATCTTCGGCCTGGGCGTGGGGTTCAACGCCCGGGACAGGTTCGGCGCCTTCGTGGCCGTGGGCGTCGTCGCCATGCTCTTCTGGCAGGTGTTCGAGAACATCGGCATGGTCATCGGCCTGCTCCCGGTGACGGGAATCACCCTGCCACTGATGAGTTATGGCGGGTCTTCCATGATGTCCGTGATGCTCAGCATTGGCTTGCTGGTGAACATCAGCATGCGGCGTCACATGTTCTGAGACGCCGCGACACGCGACGCTGAAGCGGGCGCTCCGAAGATGGTGCGGGGCGCTGGCGGCGACTCGCGGGTGGTGTATGAATCACCCCACCAATTCCGGGGGGAGGGCGAGTCCCTCTCGGGCCGGTGGAGGTCAGGCATGCAGAGGAAGGTCGGGCAGAAGGTGAGTGGGAGTGTCCGCGTGGCGGAGATTCCCGTGGCGACGAGGGACGTGAAGCCCGCGGCGCCACCGCCCGTGGCGAGGGCCCCCGTCGTGGCGAAGGAAGAGGTGCGACGGCCGGTGGCCTCGCCGCCGCTGCTTCCGACGTTCGCTCCCATCATCGAGCGCAACCAGGGCGAATCCGAGCACCGGGAGTTCCCCCGGGCGCAGCTGACGACGCGCTTCGAGGTCTGGGTGGATGACGAGGAAGGCGGGCGGCGCTTCGCGGCGAGCCTGGCGTCCATCAACGTCAGCGTCAGCGGGGCCTTCCTGGAGAGCACCTTCTACCTGCCCATGGGCACGGTGCTGGGCGTGAGCTTCCTCCTGGAGCCGGGAGCCTCGCCGGTGCGGGCGCGGGCGCAAATCGTCCGGGAGGAGCGCGGGGACGGCCCCGAGGGCCGCAGCGGCTTCGGCATCCGCTTCCTCGACTTCAGTGGCCAGACGGAGGTCGCCCTGGCACGGCTCTTCGTGGGAGCCCGGCTGCGAGCGTTCGCGGAGGACTACCTGAGCTCCCAGCGGGCGCGTTCACTGCCCAACGAGTTGGAGCGGGTGGTGGATGTCCTTTCGGCGTGGGAGCTGCTCAAGGCCACGAGCACCGAAGCGGACCCCTGGCAGACCAAGTAACGAATTGAGCGGCGGCTCGCCCAGGGCCGTGGGCGCCACCTCGAACCGCGTGTCTCAGGCGGGCTTGCCACCCGCCAACAGACGCCGCCGCTCGGCCTGGTAATGCGCTGAACACAGCCCCTTCGAGCGCTGCTCACGCGTGCAGTCCGGCATCGTGCAGCGCCGGTCAGACGCCACCATGTTGCCCGCAAGGGCCTTGGGTGGCCGGCCACGACGACGACTCGCCGCCATGCCGTTGGTGTTGCCACCCGTGGGCATGCCTTGGTTCATGGCTCGGAGGACGCCTCGGCCAATCGCATCGCCAAGCGCTTCCGCCCAATTCACCAATGCGGGGGTCAGGGGGACCTTCGACAACTCCTTACGTGGTCGTGCCATGAAAACTCCCGTGAAAACAGTCAAAACAAACAAGGCTTCCAATGCGCCTATTTGGCGGTGGATGTCAACGCTGTCAATACAACCAGGGAGGGGTCTCGTATGACTCGCAAACCCGCGCGGAAAATTGATGACAAGACTGCAAAGGGATACGTGTTTCCCACAGGCGAGCGGGACGACGATTCGGTATCCGAGCTGGATTTGTCCGCAGGGGTGAAAATGACGCGGAGTCTGAGAAATCGCTGAAGGCTCGCCCGAGACTTGGGTTGAGTTGAGTCAGGACGGGGGCGGGCAAAGCCGCTGCTCCAACGGTTCCGGGCTCGCGAGAAGGATCCGCTCACAAGCCATGAATCGGAGCTCACGAGGGTGGGCGGCACCAGGCAGGGCAGGCGCTCCGGGGGGACGTTTCTCGCATCCCTCAGCCGGGCAGCGGCGCTGGCGCTCCGCGTCGACAAACAGAATCGCCGGGCGAGGCGCGCGCGGGACAAAGCGTCCTCACGTGCGCGCAGGCCCGGCGAAGCGGCTTACAGCGCCTTCTTGATGGCGTCTTCGATGCGCGCCTTGGGGACGGCGCCGACAATCTGCTCCACGACCTTGCCGCCCTTGAAGAGCAGGAGCGTGGGGATGGACCGGATGCCGTAGTCCTGCGGCGTCTGCTGGTTGTCGTCGATGTTCAGCTTGGTGAACTTCACCTGACCGCCATACTGGGTGGCGAGCGCGTCGATGGATGGGGCGATGGCGCGGCATGGCGCGCACCAGGTCGCCCAGAAGTCCACCAGCACGGGCTCCTGGGAGTCCAGCACCAGCTGCTTGAAGTCGCCATCTCCGACCTGTGTCACGTTGTCGCCTGCCATGGTGTCTCCTTCGGGCCCTCTCCGGCCTGCACGGCGCGTCGTCTAGTACGTGCCCCGGGGGCCTGCAAGAATCGGCGGACCTCCGACCGATCCGCCAGGAATGATGCGGTGGGAAAGCGCGGGTTTCACCCGGCATTCCGAACGGCTCCCCCTTCAAGCCCGGCGCTGGTGTAGGCTGGCGGACGTGACGAAGCTCTTCCTGCCCCAGTCCCAGCTCGAGGAGTGGGCACTGGCGGACAAAGCGGACGTGAAGGACGGCCGGCTGGTGGTCATGGCCGAGGGCGGCACCGCCTTCGCCGTCTCCCCAGCCGTGCATTTCCTGCAGCTCGTGTCGGGCGAGGACACCCACGGCCTGGTGGCCAAGGTGAAGACCGAGGAGCAGCTCTCCCGGCTGGGGGCCGAGCAGATGGCCGACTCGGTGCTGGTGGGGGAGTCCGCCTACGAGGTCGTTCCGGGGTATGTGACGGAGGTGCCCTCCGGGGCGCCGAAGCCGGAGGCGGCGGGCAAGAAACCCGATTCGGAGACCGACCTGTTGGCGGCGTTCCTTCTCAACAAGATGGGCTGATTCGCCCGTCTGTCACGGTTATTGCCTGAATCCATGAGCCACACGCTCGTATCGCTCGCCTGCCACGCCTACGGCATCGCCGCCGTGGCCTATCTGGCCTACCTGGTCCGCCAGTCGGATGCGCTGGCCATGGCCGGGCGCGTGCTGGTGGGCGGGGGGCTCGTGCTGCACGGGGTGGCCCTCTTCGAGCTGCTCGGAGCCCAGTCCGGCCGGCCCGTGGGCATGGCCCAGGGCTTCTCCACGCTGGCCTTCCTGCTGCTGGCCATCTTCCTGGCCCTGGATGTGCGCTACCGCCGCCCCGTCATCGGCGCGTTCCTCACGCCCCTGGCCGTGACGGTGCTGATACCCGGGCTCTTGATGAACGGAGGGCAGTCGCCGCTTCCACCGGGCGTGAGACAGCCGCTGTTGCCGTTGCACATCACCCTGGCGCTCCTGGGGTTGGCCGCGTTCGCGGTGGCCGCGGGCGTGGGGGTCATGTACCTCTTGATGGAGCGGCAGGTGCGCGCCAAGCGCTTCGGCCTGCTCTTCTCCCGGCTTCCGTCGTTGGAGTTCCTGGACACCCTCAATCGGCGTTTGGTGGTGTGGGGCTTCATCGCGCTGTCCATCACCCTGGCGACGGGGGCGTTCTTCGTCGCCTCCACCATCGGCTGGCAATGGGATGGCAAGTCGATTGCCACGGTGGTGGCGTGGGCCGTCTTCGCGGCGATCGTCAACGCGCGCATCTTCGCGGGCTGGCGGGGGCGCCGGGTGGCGTTGCTGACCATGGCGGGGTTCTGTCTGGTGCTGGTGTCGTTCCTCACCTCGTACGACGTGACTTCGAGCACGGCGGCCGCCATGAGGATTCCCTGAGTATGGAGCTCGTCTGCATTGGCCTGTCCCACCGCACGGCGCCCCTGGTGGTGCGCGAGCGGCTGGCCTTGTCCGAGTCGCGTCAGGTGGAGGTGCTCCAGCGCCTGGCCCAGTCGCCGGTGGAGGTGCTCTGGGTGTCCACCTGCAATCGGGTGGAGGTCTATCTCTCCGCGCCGGACGGGATGCTCGCGCGGGAGCGCGCGGTGTCGGAGCTGCGGGCCCTGGGCGGGGACGAGGCGTTGGACCACCTCTACGAGCACCGGGGCGAGGCGGCCCTCATCCATTTGTTCCGGGTGGCGTCCAGCCTGGATTCGATGGTGCTGGGCGAGGCGCAGATTCTGGGACAGGTGAAGGACTCCTTCGAGCGGGGGCAGGGCGCGGGGGCGGTGCGGGGTGAGTTGACGCGTGCGTGCGCGGCGGCGTTCGGTTGCGCCAAGCGGGTGCGCACGGAGACGGCCATCGGCCGCGCGGCGACGTCCATGGCGTCGGCGGCGGTGCAACTGGCCAGCAAGGTGTTCGACGGCTTGAAGGGCAAGACGGTGTTGGTGGTGGGAGCGGGGGAGATGGGAGAGCTGGCGGCGCGCCATCTGCAACAGGCGGGTGCGACGAAGTTGTTCATCACCAACCGGACGTTGGCTCGCGCGGAGGCGTTGGCGATGGAGGTGGGCGGAGTGGCGCGGCCCTTCGAGGAGCTGTTCTCGCTCCTGGGCGCCGCGGACGTGGTGGTGTGCAGCACCGCGTCGCCCGTGCCGCTGTTCACCCGGGAGAACGTGGGCGCGGTGGGCAAGGGTCGCAAGGGCCGGCCGCTGTTCATGGTGGACCTGGCGGTGCCGCGAGACATCGACCCCGGGGTGGGCACGCTGGACTGGGTGCACGCCTACGACGTGGACGACATCCAGAAGTTCGTCGCGGACAACGCGGCCGCGCGCGCCGAGGAGGCGCACAAGGCGGGCGTGCTGGTGGCGCAGGAGGTGGCCCGCTTCGTCAAGGAGCGCGCGCTGCGCGAGGGGATGCCAGTGCTCGCGAGGCTGCGTCAGCGCGCGGAGGCCATTGCCCGCACGGAGGTGGAGCGCACGCTGACGTCGCTGGGTGACGGGCTGACGGACAAGCAGCGCAAGAGCATCGAGGCCATGGGACGCGCCATCGTGAACAAGCTGCTGCATGAGCCCACCTCGCGGCTGCGCGCCGTGGGGCCGGAGGGTGAGGGCAATCGCCTGGCGGGTGCCGCCGCGGAGCTGTTCGGGCTCCTGGAAGCGGAGATGGAGGCGGCGGACTCGGAGGCCTCTTCCATGGCGCCGGTTCCGCAGCAGCTCGCGACGGGGGCCAAGCGATGAAGACCGTGCGTATCGCCACCCGACAGAGCCCGCTGGCGCTCTGGCAGGCCCGCCACGTGGGCGCGCTCCTGGCCTCGCATCATCCGGGCCTGGAGGTATCCCTGGTGGAGCTGTCCACCGAGGGAGACCGCTTCCTGTCCGCGCCGCTGTCCGCGGTGGGCGGCAAGGGCCTGTTCGTGAAGGAGATCGAGCAGGCGCTCATCGATGGTCGCGCGGACCTCGCGGTGCACAGCCTGAAGGACATGACGTCCGAGCTGCCGGAGGGCCTCATCCTCGCGGCGGTGCCGACGCGCGAGGACCCTCGCGATGCCTTCTGTGGCCTCTCGGGACTGACGTTGGACTCGCTTCCCCAGGGCGCGCGCGTGGGCACGTCGTCGCTGCGCCGCAGCTGCATCCTGCGCTCGCGGCGGCCGGACCTGGAAATCGTCAGCCTGCGCGGCAACGTGCAGACGCGCTTGCAGAAGACGAAGGAGCTGGGACTCGCGGGCGCAGTGCTGGCGTACGCGGGGCTCAAGCGCCTGGGGCTGGAGGACGTCATCACCCAGGTGCTGTCCACCGACGTGAGCCTGCCCGCGGTGGGGCAGGGCGTGCTCGCCATCCAGTGTCGGGGGGAGGACACGCGCGTGTGCGCGCTGCTCGCGCCACTGGAGGATGCGACGACGCGTGTGGCGGTGACGGCCGAGCGCGCGCTGTTGGCGAAGCTGGAGGGGGGCTGCACGGTGCCGCTGGCGGGGCATGCCACGGTGTCCGAGGGCTTCGTGCACCTGCGCGGACTGGTGGGCCGGCCGGATGGCGCACGGGTGGTGCGGGGCGAGGTTCGTGGGCCGGTGGCTCGGGCGAGGGAGCTGGGCGAGGCCCTGGCCGACAACCTCTTGTCGCAGGGCGCGGCGGACATCCTGCGTGATTTCGCTCGCCGTCCGGACGCACGGCCCTAGACTGCCGCCCGCGTGGAACGGCGACTGGAAGGCATCCGAGTCTTGGTGACGCGCCCGCGTGAGCGGGCCGAGGAGCTGTGTTTCCTCCTGGAGGACGAGGGCGCGGAGGTGCTCAGCCTTCCGCTCCTGGAGCTGCGTCCCCCGGAGGACCCACGTCCGCTGGCGTCCGCCGCCGAGCACATCCAGCGCTATCGCTGGGTGGTGTTCGCGAGTCCCTCCGCGGTCGACGCGCTGATGGACGCGCTGCGCGAGGCGGGCACGGCGCAGCGGCTCTCCCGCGTGAAGCTGGCGGCGGTGGGGCCTCGGACGGCGCGCGCCATGCGGAGCTATGGCCTGGACGTCGCCGCGGAGCCGGACGAGGGCACGGGGCAGGCGCTCTTCGAGATGCTCAAGGACGGACTCCAATCGGGTGACGAGGTGCTGTTGCCCGCGGCGGAGGAGGGGCGGCGCGAGTTGGAGGAGGCGCTGCGCGACGCGGGCGTGCTCGTCACCCGCGTGACGGCCTATCGCTCCCTGCCGGCGGAGGTGCCCTCGGAGGCGCTGGCGCTGCTCACCGAGTCACCGCCGGACGTGGCGGTGTTCGCCTCGCCGCGCACCGCCGAGGCCTTCCTGGACGCCGCGGGGCGTGAGCGATTGGGGCCCGCGCGGGTGGTGGCGATTGGCCCCACCACGGCGTCGGCGCTGGAGCAGCTCGGGCTGCCGGCCACGGCCGTCGCGGAGAAGCCCACGCCGGAGTCGCTGGTGGATGCGACGGTGCGCGCGGTTCGCGGCCAGGTGGAAGCTCCCCCGGTGAAGTAGGGGGGATGCGGCTCGACGCGCTGTTCGCGGGTAGACTGCCCTTCCCGTCGAAGTCCGGGCGAATGCGTGCCCGGTGCTGGACGACGCGGAGGGGTCTTCGATGATTCGGGGTTCGCAGCGGAGCGCCGTCGTACTCGGGTTGTTGTTGTCCGTCACGGCGGCGGCGCAACAGGTGCTGGAATACAGGGACCTGGGCTACCGGGTGCTCAGCACTCCCGCGGACCCCTTTGTCTTCTACGTGGACGGCCGACAGGCCCTGCCCGGAGGCAATGACCTCAACCGGGTGGTGGAAGCCAGCAAGGCGGCCGCGCAGACGTGGCAGGTCAGCTGCTCCTGGCCGACGTTCTCCTTCCCCGATGGCGGAGTGGCCACGACGGGCTCGCCCATGGCGAACGTCAATGACCCGGGTGACCGCTTCAACGTGGTGCCCGTCTGGGTGACGAGCGCGAGCGACCCGCGCTACACGGACACGCTCAACGGTGGAGACCGGCCTTCCGCCGCCAGGCCGCTGACGTTCAGCGGCTACGTGTACCAGTGCGACATCTTCCTCAACGCGGTGGACTTTGACTGGTCCACGACGACGCCCACGCCCGCGGGTCACTACGACATCCAGAGCGTGCTGACGCATGAGGTTGGCCACTGCCTCGGCCTGGGTGACTCCTTCGAGGCCATTGGCGCGGTGATGTTCTTCGACCTCCAGGCGGGAGTGAGCCGGCGCAACCTCGCGGACTACGACAGGACGGCGCTGTGCCGCTTCTATCCGAAGACGGGCGCTGTCGGTTCGCCCTGTGACACCACCGCGTGCACCACCGGCCTGACGTGTGTCACCGCGCCGTCCACCGTCTCCGGCAAGGACCTCAAGGTCTGCGCGAAGGGCTGCTTCGGCAACGCCACCGCCGAGTGTCCGGCCCCCTATGTCTGTCGCGAGTCCTCCGCGGTCTCCGGGTACACCCGGGCCTGTCTGCCAGCCCTTCCCGACGGTGTCACGCCGGTGGGCCGCGAGTGCACGCCTGGCCCGAGGAGCTGCGCCACCACGAATGGCGTCTGCATCGCCCCGGTGTCCGCGCCGTCGGGCAATGGCGAGTTCGACCGGTGGGACGAGGGCTACTGCACCGAGACATGCAGCGGTTCGAACTCGTGCCCCGCGGGCTCGGGGTGCTCCGTGGTGGCGGGACAGGGTTCCATCTGTCTCAAGGACTGTACGCTCGGGGGCAGCGACTGCCGCCCTGGCTATACGTGTGAGGCCCGGCCCGAGGGCAACCTCTGCGTCCCTGGCTGCTACGGCGACCTGGACTGTGACAGCAACTCCGTCTGCCGGACGTGTGACCGTGTCTGTGTTCCGAGGCAGGCTGCGGGCAAGCAGGTGGGCGACGCGTGCACCGCGAACGCCGAGTGTGGCACCAACCAGTACTGCCTTTTCGCTGAAGGTGGCACGCAGGGCGTGTGCGCGCAGCAGTGCTCCGTCTCCGCGTGTTCCTGCCCTGGAGGCACGTCGTGTCAGGTGGTGAACAAGGAGGGTGAGCGGGCCTGCGTCCGGGCGTGCTCCGCCAGCTCATGCCCCGCGACGCTGCGGTGTGGCTCGGTGGAGCAGGGCGGCTCCGCCTGCTTGCCTGTCTGTGTCACGAATCAGGACTGCGCGCCCAACATGCTCTGTGCGAGTGGCGGCACCTGTTACGATCCTCAGGCGCGGCCGGACGCCGGGCCTTGCACGCTGTGCAACGATGGTGGCTCTCAGCCGCCTCCGCCCGTGGACGCGGGGCCGCCCAAGGGCAGCACCACGGGGCCGGATGGCTGTGGTTGTACGGGCGCTCCCGTGTCGGCGGCGGCCTTCCTCGGTGGGTTGGTCCTGCTGCTGTTGGTGGCGGGAAGGAGACGGACTTGGCACAAGCAGTGAGCGGCCCGGGGAATCCTCCCCCGAGGAGCCGGGATGACTTCACCACGCTCTTCGTGCTGGAGGCGCTGGTGGGGCAGGGGCTGTTGACGCCCCAGCAGGCCCAGGAGGTCCTCGCGAAGGAGGGGGCCGCGCGAGCGCGAGTCCTCAAGGCGCAGACGGCCGCGATTGGCAAGGAGGCGGCGCGCTACGACGTGTCGCCTGTCGAGGTGGTGGCCGCCTTCCAGGTGCCCCTGGCCAATGGCCGGGGCGTGCTGGACGAGGACCGCGTCACGGAGGCGGCCGCGCGTGCCGCGGGCATCGCCTACCGGAAGATAGACCCGCTGAAGCTGGACATGACGCTGGCCACGCGCACGGTGTCGCGGCCGTATGCGCAGAAGCACGTGTTGCTCCCGCTGGAGCGCACGGTGCAGGGGCGGTTGCTGGTGGCGGTGGCCAACCCGTTCGACCGGGAGCTGTTCGAGAGCTTCCACCGCCTCACGGGCTTGCCGGTGGAGCCGGTGCTGAGCGCGAAGGCGGACATCCTCAAGTCCATCTCCGACATCTACGGCTTCGGGAGGACGTTGGCCCGGGCGGCGGATGACTTCAGCGTGGCGGTGGGCGGGGGACAGGTCGCCAACTTCGAGCAGCTCGTATCGCTCAGCGGCACGCAGGAGCTGGAGGCGTCGGACCGTCCGGTGGTGCAGGCGGTGGACTACCTGCTGCGCTACGCCTTCGACAACCGCGCCTCGGATATCCACATCGAGCCCAAGCGCTCCACCAGCATGGTGCGGCTTCGCATCGACGGTGTGTTGCACCCGGTGTATTCGCTGCCGGCGCAGGTGCATCCTCCGATTGTGTCGCGCGTGAAGATGCTCTCGCGCATCGACATCTCCGAGAAGCGCAAGCCCCAGGACGGCCGCATCAAGACGGAGCGGGACGGGCGCGAGGTGGAGTTGCGCGTCAGCACGCTGCCCACGGCCTTTGGCGAGAAGGTGGTCATCCGCATCTTCGACCCGGAGACGCTGGTGCAGGACATCGCCCAGCTCGGCTTCGACCCGGAAGAGAAGAACTCCTTCGAGTCGTGGATTGACCAGCCCCACGGGCTCATCCTCGTCACGGGGCCCACGGGAAGTGGCAAGACGACGACGCTCTACTCGGCGCTCAAGGCGCTCGCGGGACCGGACGTCAACGTCACCACGATTGAAGACCCCATCGAAATGGTGTGGGACGCCTTCAATCAGGTGCAGGTGCAGCCCAAGCTGGGGCTCGATTTCGCGACGGCGCTGCGACACATCCTGCGGCAGGACCCGGACGTCATCATGGTGGGCGAGATTCGCGACGCGGAGACGGCGGAGAACGCCATCCAGTCCGCGCTCACCGGACACCTCGTCCTCTCCACGCTGCACACCAACGACGCGCTGGGCGCGGTGGCGCGCATGAGGGACTTGGGAGTGCCGTCGTTCCTCCTGGCGCAGTGCTTGTTGGGTGTCATGGCCCAGCGCCTGTTGCGCCGCGTGTGCAGTCATTGCGCGGAGGAGGCGACGCTGACGCCGGATGAACTGCTCGCGCTCCAGGCGCCGCTGCCCTTGCTGCCGGGCGGGGTGCGTCTGCTGAAGGGCGCGGGTTGCGTGCGCTGCCGAGGCACGGGCTACGTGGGCCGCACGGGCGTCTTCGAAATCGTCACCACGGGTGGAGAGCTGCGCGAGCAGATTTCACGCGAGGCGCCGTACGAGAAGCTGGTGGAAGTGGCCCGGCGCGGAGGCATGCGCACCCTGCGCGAGGCCGCCGTGCGCAAGCTGGCTCAGGGGCTCACGGCCTTCGACGAAGTGGTGCGCATGACTTCGGCGTGAGTCGTGGGGATTGGGCGTTGTCTTGTCTGGATTTGAAGGGACGGCCCGGGCACGTTGGTGTGCCCGGGTTGTCATTGTTGAGCGCCGCGACGGGTCAGTCGAGGCCAGGTGTGCCCTCAACCATCATCGACGTGGGAATCGCCTCCCCGATGGTCCAATAGGCCGGGTGCTCTGGATGCATCATCTGGATGCAAAAGGGCGAGCTGCCTTGCATATGCAGACGTCTGATGCTGTACACGGGTCCTACGTGTTTCGGGCCCAGTGGATGGAGGCTATAATACACCGGTCCCCCAAACGGCGGGGGCGCGTAGTAGATGGCATAGCGGTGCTCGCCACAGATAGGAGCGCCATTGTGAGGTGCCAATGCTTGCGTGCAGCGTGAATCTGAAAAGGCATTGGCGACGAAGAACGGGGTGACGGGAAAACAGTGCCGCGTTTCAAAGGTGTCGGACATGAATTCGCAATCCACGCCCAACTGGTTGTCAAACAGCCCCGTGGGAATCCGCGCCGAGCCACCGAACTCCATGCCGCGCACGGTGAGTCGCCCATAGGTCGCCATGTCGACCGGCTTTGCCTCGGGCCAGGTCTCGGCCGGAAGCTCGGTCTCCCCTGAGAAGTAGGGCGGGTTGTATGTACTGCTCGTGTAGTGCCCCTCGCACGTGCCGCTGATACCGCTCGAGTACACCACGCCGATTTCTTCCTTCACCGAGTAGGCGCTCACGGTGTCCCTGCACGCGTCCACCGCATGGGTGAGTCCGAAGCGGGCAGGGGCGCAGGCCGCTTTGAAGGCGGGCTGGGTGCAGGCGGAATCCGACCAATTGCGGTGGACTCCCAGCGCTGTCTGGTCACCCGACGGCAGGCAGCGCGGCTTCAAATCACCCGCGAGCCGAACGGAGCATTCGGTGCCGTGGACCGTGTCCGTGACATGCTGGAAGGCCTCTGAGCCGTCTTCGCCCTCGATGAAGTGGACCTCGATGCCGGAGCCGGGCAGCCGTGGCCGCGACGTCCCGCGAACGAAGGCGCCGGGCGGCATCTCGACTCCAGGCAGACGGTAATTGTGGGCGGTGTTGCTCGAGAACGCCTGCTGGGTGCACCTTCCAGCGATGTCCCGGTGGTAGGGGGTGCTCGTGATAGTGGCACCCGGGGCGAAGTATCGAGGGAGTTCGCCACACGCAATGCCCCGCTTCACGAGGATGGCATCTGGATTCCCTGAGGGAGTGACGTACGCGATTCCCTCGGTGCAGTTCGCATCGACGTAGTAGCCAGGTTCGGCGTTGGGGATTTTGTCCAAGCCCGTCCCGACACAATAGAAGGCACCGTCCGGCCCGGCCTTCTGCCAGGTACAGTACGTTTGCCGCTGGCTGTCGAACCACTGGTCGATCCGCTTTGGGGACCAGCGCAGGCCATCGCTCGTGGTGACCACGCGGACCTTGAGGCGCGAGCCACTCTTGGTGAGCTCGACGGGCGTCGCCGGCTCGGGCTCGGGCTCGGGTACCTCGTCAGGCTTCACGACAGGGGGCCCGATGACCGACTCCTTCGTGTCCCCACATCCGACCCCGCACAGCACCGCGAGTACCCAGCACAGAGAGATGCAACGCATGGACGCCCCCCGGAACAGCCTTGTCATGGAGCGGCCATATGCCGTTCCCCCCGGACAGAGCGCCGGGATCGGCCATCCTAGCGTCCATGGACAGACGACAGCAATTCGGCTGCGGCGCGGACAACTCCTCGCGAGCCCGCATGGCCATGAGGTCTGGAATGACAACGGCCCGGTCCCCAGGAAAGGGAACCGGGCCGCGATGTCCGCTCAACCGTGTGAGGGTTAGAAGCGCGCCTGCAGCAGCGTGTTGAAGCCCAGCGCGTGCGGCTTCTCGAACGTGGGCTGCGCCACGCCGGTGATGTCGTCCCGGAACGTGGTCCGGTTGGTGTCGTACGTGTAGTAGACCTCGCCGACCGCCGCGACGGAGTCGGACAAGTCCCAACGGAACGTCGCCTTGGCCGAGTAGATGGGCTCCGCGCCGCACGGGCCCGAACCACCGCACGTCTCCGGCAGGATGCTCAACTGATTCACGTCACGCACCACGACGGTGGGCGTGCCCTGCAGGTTCGGCGGCGGGTTGTTGCCACCCAGGATGGGCGTCGGACTGCGGAACGACGCCGGACGCTGGATGCCGAAGATGAAGCCCGGCGTGAAGTGCAGCTCCGACAGGTGGTAGTCCGCGCCCAACGCCAGGAACATCTCCGGGTTCAGCTTCGTACCCTCGGGGAAGTCCTGGAACGGGGGGAAGCCCGGCACGTCGAACTGGATGTAGGAGAGGCTGCGGTACAGGCCGAGCAGGCTCAAGCGCAGGAAGCCCAGCTTCGCGCGGGCCTGCAGCGCCAGCGCCGTGGCGCCCTGGGGCTCCGTCGCGCCGAACTGGTCGGGCTTCTCCAGCGTCTGGGACAGGTAGCTGCCTTCCAGCGACACGGAGTAGGACAGGCCGCCCGGGTACTTCTCCGGAGCGAAGAAGCGCTCGTAGATTTCGGGGTCGTTCTTGTAGAGCCGGAAGTCCACGCTCGTGCCGACGGGCACACCCACGTGGTAGACGACCTGCCCGGACACGCCCGCGGCGTTCACCGGCGCCTCCACACCCAATGTCGCGAGACCCGGGACGAGGCCCTTCTGGAAGTAGCCGCCGCCCGCCTCGACGCGCAGCGTCTCCAGGATGTCCACGCCCGCGCCGGCCATCACGCCGTAGAGCGTCGTCTCCTCGAGGATGAGCTCGTTCTGCACCAGCGCCGTCTTGCCGCCCACGTACGCGTACCACCGGTCGCGGGTGATCTGCAGCTTGGCACCCGGTACGCCGTTGGTCGCCGAGCGGGTGGTGAACACGCCGCTGCCACCCCAGGAGATGCGGTACGCATAGCCCAGACGGAAGCGGTCCGCGGACACCGGGAAGCCGACCAGCGAGATGCCTTCCTTCTCACCCCAGCCCGGCGGCTGGTAGTTGAGCCGGATGTAGCTGGAGTTGTCCTGGATGGCGACCTGACCGCTCGGGCGCTCCAGCACCAGCAGCGTCAGGGCAGCCTCCGTCGTCAGTCCCTCGAAGAACGCCGGTGCCCGCTTGTAGAGCACGATGTTCGACAGCGACTCGAAGCCGGAGAAGCGCGTGTTGAAGTTGTCGTAGAACTGGGTGTTCTGATTGCCCGCGCCAAACCGAGCGTTGGGGCTGTTGGGAGTGGTCTCACCCGAGCCCGCGAGCACGTTGTCGTCCGCGAAGACGAACGACAGACGCGTGTCCACGAAGTCACTGGCCCAGGCGGGCGCACTCAGGGAGATAAGGCCGGTCAAGGCCAGCTTCTGCAGCGTTTTCAATGTCCCTCTCCACGGAGCGCCCGCTTGGGTTCGCTCCTCCCTGCACCCCGGCTGAACCGGGGGGCGAGTTTCGTCAAAAGTCTACGGATTCACGCAAGGTTCGATGGGACGCGGGCACTCCATGCCCGAGCCGGGGTAGCAGCAGAGGTCGTCCTGATCTCGGGGCAGCACAATCCAGCGAGGCCGGGCCGCGCTGACGTGGCGCAGATGGCCCACGATGTCGAAGGTCGCCCCATGCAGGAACCGGCACTGCTCGGCGCGCTCCGCGTCGGCATCCGTCTCGCTGCAGTTGACCACCAGGTCCGGCACGGCGTCCTTGGTCACCAGGTTGATGCGAGCGCGCGGGTGCTGGCTCACCTTGCAGCTCGCCGAGCCGTTCGCCGCGTCCTGCACGGAGACCCAGACATAGGCCTGGTTCTCGATGAGCGTGTGCTCCAGGCGCGTGGCCGAGGCCAGGGCGACGGTGCTCGTCGCGGCCGGCACGCTGGTGCCGCCGAACCGCACGTTCACCGCCTTGTCACACCAGAGGTTCAGTGTCACGCCCGCGGGGTAGGAGGCGGTGGAGCGCGTCCAGGCCTCGGTGGCGGGCAACACGGGCGGCGGCGCGTTGAGCGCATGCAGCCGGCCACTCACGGAGGAGTCCAGGCCCGCCTCGGCGGCGCCCATCGGGTTCATCTCCACCACGAACTGGCCGAAGCCGTCGTACGTCGTCTTCTCGGCGCAGATCTTCCCCTTGTACTGGCCCAGGCCCAGCGTGCAGTCCACGTTGCACGCGCGCTCCGGGACGTCCGGGTCATTGGGGTTGTCCGTGCCGCAGGCCCCGAAGGTGTTGGTGCGCGTGTCCGGGCAGAAGAAGGGCACGGTGTTGTTGCCGTTGGCGTCGCAGTTCCTGAACACCTGCGGGAACTTCACGCGGCGGATCTTCACCAGCGAGGACTCCAGGCCCTCCATCTTGTAGTTGCCGTAGCTGTAGCCGCACATCACGTCCGTGATGTAGGGCGAGCCGCTGAAGCCGCACAGCCGGCCGTTGATCTCCGTCGGCGGCGCCAGGTCCAGGTACTTGTTCCACTCGGACTGGGGCAGCAGGCGGACGCTCTCGCGGATGCTCCACGAGGGGAACGTCAGCTGCGTCGTCGCGGTGAACTCCTGCACCGAGCCCGCGATGGACCACAGCAGGTCGCCCGGGTCCAGGCCTTCCGGGAAGGAGTAGTTGTAGATGTACAGGGCGTTGAAGCGGCCGGGGTAGAAGCCCGAGGGCTCCGCCGTCTGCGTGTTGCCGCCAGGGATGCTCCCCTCGCGGATGCGGCACGCCGTCAGGTCCGTCACGAAGAAGCCGCCCGGGTCCGTGCCCGTCACCAGCAGCGTCACCGGCTGGTTGTAGTTCGGGTCGTCCGGCTCGCAGTTCTGGATGAGCGGAGAGCCCGCCTCGGGCGCGCGGCCGATGCGCATGAACGTGCCGTTGTAGGCGGTGAGCTGGTCGCCGTTCTGCGGCACCTGCACCGTGGAGATGGTGGGCTCCTCGAAGTGCATGGCGCGCGACAGGCCGGTGGCGAAGGTGCGCGTGGCGGGCTCCTGCGGGAGCTCTCCGGCGACGACCTGACCCTCGGCGTAGTCGACCTGGACGGGCTCGTCCTCCACCCACACATGGGCCTCACCGTAGAGCTGCGCGCTGCGCACGGTGCCCGTCCCCTTGCCGTTGGTGAGCTGCACCCACCGGTAGCGATAGGGGCCGGTGAGGTTGCCCGGGACGGTGCGGAAGGAGACGGGGCCGTTGAACGAATCCATCGGCTGGCCCTGCACATCCACCGCCTGGATGTCGAAGTCGATATCCACCGCGCTCCGGGGCATGGACAGGCGGCAGTCCGGGGTGCCGCGGATCTCCATGGGCACCGCGGCCTGGCTGCCACCGTGCTGGGCGACGCAGCTGGCCACCACGGGCAGCGACGCGCGCGGATTGGAGTCCGCGACGTAGAAGCCCTTCACGGTGACTTCGAAGGAAGCGAGGCCCGTTGGCTGGGGCGACTCCTTGGTGTAACAGCCGGCCAGGGTCAGCGCCGACAGCAGCATGAGCTTCTTCATTACTTCACCCTCCGGCCAATGCGGCCGTCTTCCACGGCGTCGGCGATGGGCATCGCCGTCGGGTTCGTGCAGAAGTTGCGCAGCTGCTGCGTCACCGTTCCGCACACGGGGTTGGTTCCACTCATGACTTCGCGGCAATCACACCGGCCGGTGAACGGGCCCGGGGAGACCGTGCAGGCGGCCTGGGCCTTCGCGGCATTGTCGATTTCGGGGACGTTGCAGCCCGCCGGGTTGTAGCCGCGCCCCGCGAGCTCTCCGCAGGTGCACGAGCCCACCTGCTTGGCGGCGATGCAGGCCGCGCGCGCCTGGTCGGGGTTGGTGACGGTGGCGACGCCGCAGCTCGACGGGTCGTAGCCATTGCGCAGCAGGTCCTCGCACGAGCAGCTCCCCACCTTCGCGGCCAGCTCGTTCTCGTAGTCCTGCATCTCCCGGCACGAAGCCACCAGGCGCTCGTTGAGGACCCACCTGCCATTGACGAGGGAGCCACAGCGCTGGCCATCCGCGCGGTTGCCGCGCGTCTCGTAGCCCGCGTTGATATCGTCGCAGGTGCAGAAGTCCTGCATGTAGCCGATGAGCGAGTCGCGCAGCGAGATGCCCGTCTCCTGGCGCGTGGTGTTGCGCTTGAGGACGTTGAAGCCCGAGCCACCCTTGGCGATGTAGTCGTTCACCGCCACGCGGTAGGTGCCGAACGGGTTGAGCGGCGCGGGCCCCACGACGATGTTCGTGCCGGGGTGGGCGTAGCAGCGGCCCGCCGTGGACGAGGTGCTCGTGTCCTGGAGGCACTGCCAGGGAGCGTGGCCCTCGCGGTTGTCCTGGGGGCAGTCCGCGCCGGCCAACGAGAGGTCACACGCGATGCGCAGGTCGTTGATCTGCACCTGGGCGCAATCCATGGTGAAGCTGGCGCCGGAGATCTGCGCCTGACTCACGCAGCCACGCTCGGAGGAGCGCTCGGCCACGAAGTCGAACATCTCCTGCATCTCCTTGCCCGACAGGTACATGATGTTGATGGTGTTCTCGAACGGGAACACGTTGAACATCGACTCCTGGGACACGACGCCGGCGTAGAGGTTGTCGCGGATGCCCAGCGAGTTGGTGAGCGCCATCTGCGCGTCCACGCGGCGGCGCTTGCGCATCGAGTCCGCGGCGATGTTGCCCAGCGGCGAGTCGCCACCCGTCGAGTTGTTCCGGCGCGTCACGTCGGTGGGCGCGTACGCGAAGATGTTGGTGAGCTGCAGCTTCATGTCCATCCCGATGATGTAGGGCTGGAGCAGGTGCGTCGTCTGCCGGTCCTCCTGCTCGGAGCAGGCATCGAGGGCCGCGCGCACCGCGGGGTTCTGGATGAACTGGCCGTCCTCCCAGAAGATGTTGGAGTCGTAGCGGTAGCGGCGCATGGCGTCGTCGCACCAGAGCCCGTCGATGGGGAACACGCGGTAGTCCTGGCTGACGACCTCGCCGCCTTCACCCGTGCCGAGCACGTCCGGCATCTTCACGACCAGCTCCAGCCGGCCCACGAACTTGGCGAAGGCGCCGGAGTGCGCGAGCACCACCTTGCGGCCACTCGGGTCCGACAAGAGCTGCGGCGGGTTGAGCACCACGTGCAGGTGGCCGCCCATGATGACGTCGACGCCGGAGACGCCGGGGATCATCACGCGGACGACCGACTTCTCCTCGCCCTCCGGACCGAACCACTCCAGCACCTGCCAGGGGTTGTCCTGGCGGCGGATGAAGCTGCGGGCGCGGCCGTACTCGTAATAGGCCTCGTAGCCCTGGACGACGTCCTGGTCCTCGGTGAGGCCCAGGTGGCTGACGATGACGATGAGGTCCGTCACCGGCCGCAAGAGCGACACATAGGCGCGGACGACCTCGTTCTGCTCCAGCGGCGTGGCCTGCAGGCTGTTGCCGCCCTCGACGATGGAGTTGAGCGAGGAGATGTTGGCCATGCCGATGATGCCCACCCGCAGGCCCTTGATGTTGCGGATGGTGTACGGCGAGGTCTCCAGCGCCGTCTCGTTGCTGCCGTTCTGCCGCCAGTCGTTCCACTGGTAGTTGGCGGCGAGCAGCGGGAAGGTGGCGTTCTGCTTGGCCTGCTGCGTGAAGTTCAGCGCGCCCGCGTCGAACTCGTGGTTGCCCACCACCGCGGCATCCAGTCGGGCCTGCGACAGGAAGCGGAACTCCGCTTCGCCGGTGTTGATGTTGAAGATGGGCGCGCCCTGGAAGCAGTCGCCCGAGTCCAGGTGCATCACCCTCTCACCCCTCGCGCGCTCGCGCTTGAGCACGGCGGCCACGCGGGTGGCGCCACCGAAAGGGCCCGCCTCGGGCACGAGGCCCAGGTCCTGGTCCGTCTTCAACGGAGCGAAGTCGTAGGGGATGAGCCGGGAGTGGATGTCCGAGGTATGAAGGAGCGTCAGTCGCACCTCCTGCCCCTCGAGGTGGTAGTCCTGGCCCTCCACCACTGGCATGCACGAAGCGGTGGCCAGGGCACAGGAAAGGCCGAGCAGGAGGCGACGCATCAGGAAGAATCCGTGTTTCGGTAGAACGTCGGGAGTAAAGCGCGGGCAAGGTACGGTATCGGACACGGGCGGGCAAGCAACGCCGCCATGGCATTCCTACTCGCACACCTTGACGAGCGAACTCCAGGAGAGCAGGCAGACATGCGTCAGAGCCATTCCAGTGTGACTGACATCGAGATCATCGAGGATTTCTCGGCCACGGCGCGCTGCGACGAGGGTTTTCTCCGAGTGAAGAGGCTGCGCTGCCGTAACCGGCGCGCGGACGGCTCTTCCTCGTCTGTCTACCGAGTGGACGTGGTGGACAGGCCCCGGCTGGACGCGGTGTCGGTGCTCGTCTACCGACGCGGTGCGGCGGGACTCCTTGAGATATTGACGCGGATGAACCTGAGGCCCGCGGCATATTTCAGGAAGGATCAGCGCGACGCGATGACGGTGCCTGATCCCGGTGCGGGCTACTTGAGGGTGGAAGAGATTGTCGCGGGGCTGCTGGAGCCCGAGGACAAGGGCGAGGAAGGCCTGCGACGGCGCGCGGCCGAAGAGGTTCGCGAAGAAGCGGGTTATCCGGTGCGCCCCGAGGACATCCAGCTTCTGGGCGGCTCGTTCTTCCTGGCGCCGGGCATCCTCTCCGAGAAGGTGTTTCCCTCGGCGGTGGACGTCACCGACGTGAAACAGGAGGAGCCGGAGGGAGACGGGTCGCCTCTAGAGGAGGGGACACTCCTGCATTGGAGACCGTTGTCCGAGGTCCTCGACGCGTGCCGACGCGGTGACATCCCGGATGCGAAGACGGAGGTGTCGCTGACGCGGTTGCTCGCCCGATTGGGCTGAGCGGTGTCGGTGGGGTTTCTCGCGGGCCGCGCGCCAGGGTAGGGTGCGCGGCGTTTCCGCACTCCACTGACGAGGTCGCTGCATGTCGTCGCTGCCCCCGTGGCTGGCCAACCTGTTGCCCATTCTCATCCTGCTGGGGGCCGTCTCGCTCGTGCTGGCCCGCCTGCCCAAGGTGGAGCTGGGCCACACGGATGCGTTCCGCCGACGCCGCTTCTTCAACTGGTTCCCGCTGGGGATGACGTACGCGTTCCTCTACATGGGGCGCTACAACCTCAACGAAGCCACCAGCGCGATGAAGGGCCACACGTCCAACGCGGACTTCGGCACCATCTTCTTCTGGGGCACGCTCGTCTACGGCTTCGCCTTCCTGCTCAACGGTCCGCTGACGGACCGGCTCGGCGGACGGAAGACGATTCTCCTGTCCGCCGCGGGCTCGTCCGTGGCGAACGTGTTGATGGGCATCGTCGTCTACAAGGTGCTCACGGAGGGCTGGCAGCCGCCGGGCGGAATCGTGGGGACGCTGTCGTTCCTCTACGCCGTGAACATGTACTTCCAGAGCTTCGGCGCGGTCTCCATCGTCAAGGTGAACGCGTCCTGGTTCCACGTGCGCGAGCGCGGCCAGCTGGGCGGCGTCTTCGGCATCCTCATCTCCCTGGGCGTGTACTTCGCCTACGACTGGAGCCGCTTCATCGCCAAGGCGGCGCCCACGTACTGGGTGTTCTTCGTGCCCGCGGCCATCCTCGCCGCCTTCGTGGTGCTGGACTTCTTCGTCATCCGCGACACGCCTGGCCACACGGGCCATCCGGACTTCGACACGGCGGATGCGTCCAGCGGCGAGGCCCACGCGGGCCTGGGCGTGTGGCCCGTCTTCAAGAAGATGATCACCAACCGCACCATCATCATCATCCTGATGGTGGAGTTCTGCAGCGGCTTCATGCGCAACGCCATCATGCAGTGGTACCCCAAGTTCGCGAAGGCGACGGGCATCGCCGACGGTTTCGTCGCGGCCAACTGGGGCATGCTGCTGTGCGTGGCGGGCATCACCGGCGGCATGTTCGCGGGCGTCATCAGCGACCGCGTGTTCGACTCGCGCCGGGGCCCTGTCTCCGCGGTGCTCTACGCGGGCATGAGCGTGGGCGCGGTGGCCACGCTGTTCCTCCTGGGCAGCCCCGCGCTGGGGTGGACGGTCATCTTCATGTCCCTGTGTGTCATCGGCGTGCACGGCATGCTGTCCGGCACGGCCAGCATGGACTTCGGCGGCAAGAAGAACGCGGGCCTGGCGGTGGGCATCATCGACGGCGCGGTCTATGCGGGCACTGCGCTCCAGTCGCTGCTGCTCGGGCGCATCCTCCCGGCGGGGGAGGTGGCCAAGGACCCCCATAACTGGGGCAACTGGCCCCTGGCCATGCTGCCCCTGTCCTTCGCGGGCCTCCTTTTGGCCACCAAGGTCTGGAATGCCCGGCCCCAGCCGAAGGCGGCCCCCGTGTCGGGCGCTTCCGCCGTCACCCAGGCAGTTTCAGCTCCCAAGACTGGTACCGGGGGCTGAGTTCCCTGTGGACCGCTGGACGTCACGGGGGCGTCACTCCCCCGTGACAGGGTTGTAACGTAGAGTGCTGGTGTGTCCCAGGCACCCGCACCGCTCCATAGCCGCTTCGAGGTTCACGACCGGAAGCAGTTCGAGATCAAGCTCGAGTACCAGCCCTCGGGCGTGGACGAGACGCGCTACCTCGTGGAGGCGCATCTGTTCCTCCCCGGCAGTCTGAACATCGACCAGGAGACGTACCCCCGCGCGGACTTCTACGCGGACATCCACAACTACGTGCGCTTCAAGACGCCGGTGATGGCGGTGCAGGAGCTGCTCTCGTCGGACACCTCGCCGCTGGTGCGGCTGGAGGCGTGGCTGCGCACGGGGCTGGGCTCGGAGCGGGACGTCGTCTACCAGGCCAAGCTCCTGTCGTGCGTGCTGCGCGGTGCGCTGCGCCGCTTCGCCACGGGGGTGGAGTCCCGCTGCGAGGGGCCGGTGGCGCTGCCCACCGACGCGTGCGCGACGCTGGAGTCCGAGGTGGTGGCGATGCAGGCGGGGGTGACGCAGGTGATGGCGCGCTTCCGCCAGTGGCTGCGCTCGGTGGGGGAGCTGCGCCTGCAGGAGCGCTCGCGCGCGTCGCTGCGGCTGGTGGACGAGTACGTCAGCCTGCTGGTGGAGAACGGCTTCCGGCGCTCGGTGGCGGACATGAAGTCGCTGCCGCGCGGAGAGCCGTGGCTGGGGCTGCGCAAGGGGTTGATGGAGGCGGTGCTGCGCGAGGAGTCCTACCGCAAGGAGCACCGGCTGCGCAGCGTGCTGAG
Source organism: Myxococcus sp. AM011 (assembly GCF_013372595.1). Classification (NCBI taxonomy): domain Bacteria; kingdom Pseudomonadati; phylum Myxococcota; class Myxococcia; order Myxococcales; family Myxococcaceae; genus Myxococcus; species Myxococcus sp. AM011. The sequence goes on along the minus strand of NZ_JABXEM010000011.1, from coordinate 50,119 downwards.
CCCCACGGGCGACAACGAGGAGTACATCCAGCGGCTGGGCATGCTGAAGAAGTTCTGCATGAACGTGCTCTTCCTGTCCTCGCGTCGTCGGCAGAAGCGGCAGGGGTGGGAAGAGGTGCTGTTCGCGCTGGCGGCGGGCATCGCGATGGCGTTCGCCACGGCGGTGGCGCTGTGGGCGCAGATCCGCTTCACGCAGGTGAGCCTCAACTTCTTCCTCATCGCCGTGGTCGGCTACATGATGAAGGACCGCATCAAGGAGGGCCTGCGGAGGCTGTCGAGCCGGGTGGCCGCCACGCACCTGTCGGACCGCACCGCGGACCTGGTGGACCCGGTGACGGGGCGCACCATCGGCACGTGCGAGGAGCGGGTGGACTACGGGCCCAAGGTGCCGGACTCGGTGCTGGCGCTGCGGCACCAGGACGACTTCCTCACCGTGTCCCAGGGCGAGCTGACGGAGACGGTCATCCGCTACCGCAAGCACATCGTCCTGGACGCGCGCCTGTTGCCGCGCTCGGACCGGGGGCTGTCGGGCGTCACGGACATCCTGCGGCTCAACGTGGAGCGCTTCCTGCGGGACATGGACGAGCCGGAGCTGGCGCTGGAGTACGTGGACCTGGCGGACCTGTCGGTGGGGCACATCCGAGGCGCCAAGCGCTACCCGGTGGACGTGGTGTTCCGCTTCACGGTGGAGGAGGAGGAGACGGACCGGCGCCAGGAGAGCACGCAGCTGGTGCGGCTGGTGCTGGACCGCAACGGCATCCAGCGCATGCTGCGCTTCGCGGACACGACTCCGGGCGCGCCCACTGGCCCCATGCCCTGGCAGTCGGCCGCCTGACCCGGGCGGTTTCGGCGGCGCTGGAGCCCGGGCGCGGGTAGTCTTCGCCGCGCCCATGGCCCACGAAGACTTCAAGAAGCGCATCCGCGACGACTGGCGCGACAGCCTGAACGCCATTCTGGCCCGGGCCCGCTCCCTCGGTGAGCGGGCGGTGCTGGCGTTCGACCTGGACTCCACCCTGCTCGACAACCGGCACCGGCAGGCTCGCATCCTGAGGGAATACGGCGAGGCCCAGGGCGTGCCGAGCCTCGCCGCCTGTGGACCCGACCATTGGACTTCCGGCTGGGACATGCGTGACGCGATGCGTGCCTGCGGCCTGGAGGAGGCCCAGGTGCAGGCCCACTTCCCGGAGGCCCGCCGCTTCTGGGGCGAGCGCTTCTTCACCAGCGAGTACTGCGAGGTGGACGAGGCCATCGACGGCGCGGCGGCCTTCACCCACGCCGTGGTGGCCACCGGGGCGAGGCTCGTCTACGTGACGGGGCGCCACGAGGGCATGCGCGAGGGCTCCGTCGCCTGCATGCGGCGCCACGGCATGGCGCTGCCGGATGACGAACGGGTGCTGCTCGTGATGAAGCCCACGCCGCGCGAGGACGACGACGCGTTCAAGCGCGAGGCGCACGCGAGGCTGGGTCGGCTGGGCACCGTGGTGGCCGCCTTCGACAACGAGCCCACCCACGCCAACGACTACCGGGTGCGCTTCCCCGAGGCCACCGTCATTCACCTGGCCACGGATCATTCCGGTCGACCGGTGACGCTGTTGGACGGCATCATCAGCGTCCCTCATTTCACCCTCGTTTCCTGACGCACCGCGCCTGGAAGACAGGAGCGGCCCCGAGGGGTTTGAAAGGCTTTGAAGTCCCCCTGCCGCGCGCTATGAGGCGCACGGCGTTTACCGCCCCGGGTGAGGAGGGGCGGACAGCATGGAGGCACCCGCGGTGGCCAGCCCGTACTCGAAAGACCTGCTGTTGACGATGTACCGGAAGATGTACCTCATCCGCCGTTTCGAGGAGCGCGCGGGCCAGCAGTACACGCTGGGGAAGATCGCCGGCTTCTGCCATCTGTACATTGGCCAGGAAGCGGTGGCGGTGGGCCCCATCGAGGCCATGCGCAAGGATGACTACATGCTCAGCGCGTACCGCGACCACGGCCAGCCCCTGGCGCGCGGCAGCGACGCGGGCATGGTGATGGCGGAGCTGTTCGGCCGGGGCACCGGCTACAGCAAGGGCAAGGGCGGCTCGATGCACATCTTCGACATCGAGCACCAGTTCTACGGGGGCTACGGCATCGTCGGCGGGCAGATTCCGCTGGCGGCCGGCATGGCCTTCGCCAGCCGCTATCGCAACGAGGACCGGGTGACGGTCTGCTACTTCGGCGACGCGGCGGCCAACCAGGGCGCGCTCCACGAGACGTTCAACATGGCGTCGAAGTGGAAGCTGCCGGTCATATACATCTGCGAGAACAACCGCTACGGCATGGGCACGGCCATCTCCCGCACCTCGGCGGTGCCGGAGATCTACAAGCGCGCCGCCGCCTACGACATGCGCGGCGAGCCGGTGGACGGCATGGACGTGCTGAAGATGTACGAGGCCGTGAAGGACGCGGCCGCGTGGTGCCGCGCGGGCAAGGGCCCCGTGCTGCTGGAGGCGAACACGTACCGCTTCCGTGGCCACTCCATGGCGGACCCGGCGACCTACCGCTCCAAGCAGGAGGTGGAGGAGGAGCGTAAGGGCGACCCCATCCCCAAGCTGCGCGACTACGCCCTCAAGAACGGCCTGGGCGCGGACGCGGACTTCGAGCGGATCGAAGAAGAGGTGAAGGCCCAGGTGGACGCCGCGGTGAAGTTCGCGGACGAGTCCCCGGAGCCGAGCCTGGAAGAGCTGTGGCGCGACACCATCGTCGAGCCGGGCGAGCCGGACGTGCGTCCCCGTGAGCGGGTGCTGGGCGTGAAGGTGGAGAACTGGCCGTCGTACCCGAGCGGCCAGGAGCTGAAGGTGACGTGGGACCTGGAGCCGCGCGCGCAGGCCGAGGCGGCGGACAAGAAGGCGGGCCTGACGAACTGAGTCGCAAGGCCCCCCTGACCAACCAACCTTTTTGATTTCGAGTCGGAGCCGACGATGCCCGAGTTGATGTACCGCGAGGCCCTGAACCAGGCGCTCGCCGAGGAGATGGAGCGCGACGCCAACGTCTTCCTGATTGGCGAGGAAGTGGGTCGCTACAACGGCGCCTTCAAGGTGTCGCAGGGGCTTTTGGACAAGTTCGGGAGCGCGCGCATCATCGACGCGCCCATCTCCGAGCTGGGCTTCGGCGGCATGAGCGTGGGCGCGGCCATGGTGGGCCTGCGTCCCGTGGTGGAGATGATGACCTGGAACTTCGCGATTCTGGCGATGGATCAGATCGTCAACAACGCGGCCAAGCTGCGCCACATGTCCGGCGGTCAGCTGCGCTGCCCCATCGTCTTCCGTGGACCGGGCGGCGCCGGTGGCCGTCTGTCCAGCCAGCACAGCCAGTCGCTGGAGGCCAACTACGCGCACTTCCCGGGCCTGAAGGTGATTGCGCCCGCGACGCCCGCGGACGCCAAGGGGATGCTCAAGTCGGCCATCCGCGACGAGAACCCCGTCATCATGTTCGAGGGCGAGCGGCTCTACGCGCTCAAGGGCGAGGTGCCCGAGGGCGAGCACGTCGTTCCGCTGGGCAAGGCGGACGTGAAGCGCGAGGGGACGGACGTCACCGTCATCACCTGGAGCCGCATGTACTACTTCTGCATGCAGGCGGCCGAGGAGTTGGCGAAGGAGGGCATCAGCGTGGAGGTCCTGGACCTGCGCACGCTGCGGCCCCTGGATGAAGAGGCCATCCTGGCGAGCGTGCGCAAGACGAACCGCGCCGTCATCGTCGAGGAGGGCTGGGCGCTGGCGGGTATCGGCGCCTCCGTGGTGGACATCATCCAGTCCAAGGCGTTCGACGAGCTGGACGCGCCAGTGGAGCGCGTGACGGGGCTCGATGTGAACATGTCCTATGCGGCGAACCTGGAGAACGCGACCCAGCCGGACGCGCCCAAGATCATCGCGGCCGTGAAGAAGGTGTTGTACCGCCAGGGAGCCTGACCCGTATGGCCACGCCCATTCAGATGCCGAGCCTGTCCCCGACGATGACGGAGGGGAAGATCGTCAAGTGGCTGAAGAAGGTGGGGGACAAGGTCACCTCCGGTGAGGCCATCGCCGAACTGGAGACGGACAAGTCCAACCTCGAAATCGAGGCCTACGACGACGGCTACCTTCTTCAGATTCTCGTCGACGAGAACCAGTCGGCTCCCGTCGGCGCTCCCATCGCCTACATCGGCGCGCAGGGCGAGAAGGTGGCGGCGGGGGGGGCTCCGGCGCCCAAGGCCGCCGCGCCCGCTCCTGCTGCTCCCGCCGCGAAGGTCGAGGCCCCCAAGGCCCCCGCCGCCGCGCCTGCTCCGGCCGCCGCTCCCGCGTCGAGCGGAGGCGGGGACCGCATCGCCATCCAGTTGCCGAGCCTGTCCCCGACGATGACGGAGGGGAAGATCGTCAAGTGGCTGAAGAAGGTGGGGGACAAGGTCTCCTCCGGTGAGGCGCTCGCCGAGCTGGAGACGGACAAGTCCAACCTCGAAATCGAGGCCTACGACGACGGGACGTTGGCGGAGATCGTCGTCGGGGAGAACCAGTCGGCCCCCGTCGGCTCGCCCATCGCGTACCTCACGCCGAAGGGTGGCAAGGCCGCCGCGCCTGCTCCCGTCGCCGCGTCGAAGCCGGTGGGGGCTGCTCCCGCCGCCGCGCCCACGCCTCCGGCCCAGGCCGCGCCTGTCGCGGCGGCACCGGTGGCGTCCGGGGGACGACGTGTTCGCGCCAGCCCGCTGGCGAAGAAGATCGCCAAGGACAAGGGGCTGGACATCGCCCAGGTGCAGGGCTCGGGTCCGTCGGGTCGCGTGGTGAAGCGCGACATCGAGGAGGCCCTGGCCCGTGGAGTGAAGGCTCCTGTCGCCGCTCCCACGGCGCCCGTTGCGCGCAAGGCACCGTCCGCCGCGACGGTGGCCCGTCCCGAGGCCCGCACCGAGCCGCTGTCCTCCATGCGCAAGGTCATCGCGCAGCGGATGACGGAGGTGAAGCCCGGCGTGCCGCACTTCTATCTCACCCTCGATGTGGAGATGGATGCCGCGGTGAAGGTGCGCGAGGAGGCGAAGGCGATGGAGCTCAAGGTCTCCGTCAACGACCTCATCGTGAAGGCCGTGGCGATGGCCGTGCGCCGCTACCCGAAGATCAACGTCTCGCTCCAGGGGGACCAGGTGGTCCACCACGGCTCGGTGGACGTGGGTATCGCCGTGGCGCTGGAGCAGGGACTCATCACCCCCGTCATCCGCGACGCGGACACGAAGGGGCTCCAGGCCATCTCCACGGAGGTGCGTGAGCTGGCGGAGCGCGCTCGCAAGCGGGCCCTCAAGCCCGAGGAGTACACGGGCGGCTCCATCACCGTGAGCAACCTGGGCATGTACGGCATCGACCAGTTCGTCGCCATCATCAACCCGCCGCAGGCATCCATCCTCGCGGTGGGCGCGGTGGCGGACAAGGTGGTGGCGCGGGACGGGCAGATGGTGATTCGCAAGATGATGACGGCGACGTTGTCGTGCGACCACCGCATCATCGACGGTGCCATTGGCGCGGAGTTCCTGCGGGAGCTGCGTGGCCTGCTGGAGCACCCGACGCGGCTGCTGTTCTAGGCCGTTCTCGTGGCCCGCTCCTCGTCGTGCTCCGTCATCCGGGGCGCACGGGAGCGGGCCGCGCTGTCACTTGCGCGTCGGCTCGTCGCGGCGCGATTCCTCTTCCAAACGCCGCTGCTCGCACGTCACGCTCGCCTGCTGCTCGCGGCTCGTACCCGTCGGCAGGTCGTGCTCCTCGTCCACCGAGCGTCCCCTCATGCCGGGCCAGGGCTCGGGGCGGGTGGCCTCCACGTGCTCAATGTGTTCCTTGTAATCACTGTCGCTGGCCGCGTTGCGCGGCACGTCGTCCGGCTTGTCCTGGTGCGCCATGGCGCTGCCCTCCTGGAGCTGGAGACTCGGGGGGAGTCCCTCAGTCAACGGTGTGACGCGTGGCGATAGGCGTCCACCCCGTGGCTCCTCGGCAAGGCCCGTTCCCTCGCTTGCTGAGCGAGCACGAAAAAAAGGCCGGCAGCCGCATCGGTTCGCTGCTTAACTTGGTCCCAATGAACGACGACATGACACGCGAACGGCTTGTCGAGGGTGTGTCGGAGTTGGAGTCACGGGTCGGTCAGCCGCTGCCACTCGCGCAGTCGCTGCACCAGGCCCTGCTCGGCGCGGTTTTCCCCCTCACCGCTGAAGAGCTCACCTGGGTGGCCCGGGAGAACGAGGCCTCGCCCACGGTGCTGTCGCTGCTGGGCGTGCTGCCCAGGGGCAGCTTCCCCTCCGTGGACGCGGTGGCCGTGGCCCTGGAGCAGGATGCCGAGCGCGCGGAGCCGCTCCCGGAGCCTCGCGCCTCCACCCTCACATCCTCCCGCTGAACCCTCCATCCTCGCGGCGCGTCGGGCCCTCACCCGACGCGCTCGTGACGCCGGCGGCACGTCCGTGCCCCTGCCGGGGAACCGTGCCGTCGTCTGGATTTTCCTGGGGGTCAAACCTGTCTGGTTGCTCTAGAGTTGGGGAGGCATTGCGTCCCGGGGGGACGGTTCCGTCGGCACCCAGAAGAAAGGGAGTCGGAGGAGGCGCTATCCTAGGCGTCACCAGCCTGGCCTCGTCGTGGGATAGCCGGCCAGGAGGAGCGTCATGAACCCGTCTGAACTACCCGCGGTGCTGTACGTCGACGACGACGCCCTCAACCTGCGGGTCTTCGACGCGAACTTCGGCCAACGCTTCCGCATCTTCCGCAGCGCGTCCCCCAGCGAGGCGCTGACGCTGCTCGAGCAGCGCAAGGGTGAGATTGGCGTCATCCTCTCCGACCAGCGCATGCCAGGGATGACGGGCGTGGAGCTGTTGGAGCGCGCCCGCTCGATTGCGCCCGACGCCAAGCGCATGCTCGTCACGGCATACGCGGACATGCAGGCCGTCATCGACGCGGTGAACCGCGGACAGGTGACGCGCTACTTCGTCAAGCCGTGGGACCGCTCGGAGCTGCAGGCGGCACTGGACGACGCGCTGAAGATTGCGCGGTTGGAGCTGCGCATCCGCGAGGTGGAAGGGCGGATGATGAAGTCGGAGCGTCTGGCCACGCTGGGGCAGGTGACGGCGGGAATCGCCCACGAGCTGATGGGCCCGGTGGGCTACCTCTCGCAGAACGTGGCGTCGCTGCAGCGGGATTTGACGAGCGTCATCCAGTACGTGTCCAAGCACCTGCCGGGAGACCCGAGTCCCGAAGTCGCGGAGACGGTGGAGGACCTGCCGGCGCTCATCAAGGACCTGGCGGACGGCGCCGAGCACCTGCGCCAGGTGGCGTTGGGGCTGCGCGCGCAGGCGCGAGGCGAGGACATGGAGGGCACGGCGGACGTGGCCGAAGTGGTCTCCTTCGCGGTGAAGCTGGCGCGCGCCGAGGTGCGCGACAGGGCTCGGTTGACGAGCAACGGCGAGCCGGTGCGCGTGGCCTTCGGTCCGGTGAAGTTGTGCCAGGTGCTGCTCAACCTCGTGGTCAACGCGGCGCAGGCCATGAGTGGCACCGGGCGGCAGGGGCGCATCGAAGTGCGCTGGTCCGTGCGCACCGAGGACGTGGTGCTCACGGTGGCGGACAACGGCTGCGGCATCCCGATGGACCTCCAGGAGCGCGTCTTCCAGCCGCTGTTCACCACGAAGCCGGTGGGCATCGGCACGGGTCTGGGGTTGTCCATCTGCCGCGAACTGGTGACGCAAGCGGGCGGCAACCTGCGGCTGTCGTCGACGCCGGGCGAGGGCACGGACATCGAAATCACCCTCCGGCGAGCCCCGCTCCCCTGAGGCCGAAGGCGTTGCTGAGCATGCGCCACACGCGGTGGAGTGACTCGCCCTCCGAGGGGCGCACGTCCTCCACCAGCACGGCGCGCTGGGGCTGAGCGCCCTCCGGGGCGTACTCCACGATGAGCGCGTAGCGAGGGCCGGGGCGCTCGACGAGGTGCACCGCGCGCACCGCGTCGAAGGGCACCAGCTCCGCGCGGGTGGCGCCGGGAGTCCAGGCCAGGCGCTCCAGGCGCAGGCTCTCCGAGCGGAAGTGCATCACGAAGCGACGGCGTCCCAACCGGGACTCGATTCGCAGGGCGAGTCCCACCAGCGCCGCGGCGACGAGGGCCAGGACTCCCGACGCGGTGGGGAAGGCGCCTTTCTCGTGGCCCACCATGACGGCTGCGCCCACGGCGCAGCCCACGGCGACACCGACACACAATCCCGGCAGCATTCTCCGCTCCCAGCGCGGGGGGAGGGATTCGCCCAGCAGGCGTCCGCCGTCGTAACGCAGGCGCACGTCTCCCAGGAGTGGGGGCACCCGGTTCTCCAGCAACGCGTCTTCGAAGCTCGCCACGGACAGCAGCATAGCGGCCCCCGCATGCGAGCCTCGAAGTCCGCGTGAAGCTGTGCGAATCTCCCAAGTCATGGATCTCCCGTTCGAGACCGGTGAGGGCGGCGGTGGGGAGGGGGGAACGCTCGCCTCGACGGTGTTGGTGGTGGACGACGAGCCCGTCGTCCTGGACATCTGCGCTCGGTTGTTGGAGCGCGAGTCGGACCTGGTGGTGCTGGTGGCGGCGAGCGCGGAGGAAGCGCTGCCGATCCTCAGCGAGCAACGGGTCGACGTGCTGGTGACGGACAAGAACCTGCCTGGCATGGGCGGGGTGGAGCTGGTCTCCGAGGCGCGCAATCTCCAGCCGACGCTGGAGGCGCTGATGATTACGGCCTACGCGAGCAGCGAGTCCGTCATCGCCGCCTTCGCCGCGGGCGCCAGCGACTACATCCTCAAGCCCTTCGACGACTTGAGGGTGTTGCGCGCCAAGGTGCGGGCGGCGCTGGAGCGGCGCAGCGCGGGGACACAGGTGCGGGAGCAGGCGCGTGAAGTGGCCCGCGAGGCGGCGACGTTGCTGGCGGCGGGGCATGACGCTCCGGAGCCGGCGCACGAGGCGCTGGAGGTGGAGCTGCGGGCCTACGAGGAGTCCTCGCGCACGGTGCTGGACGGGCGGGTGGCGGTGGTGGGCAGCGAGGAGGCGCTCGCCGTGTTGAAGGAGGCGGGCTTCGAGGTGCGGGAGCTTCCACCGTACGCGCCGGAGCTGGAGAGCGTGGACGTGGTGGTGGTGGAGACGGGAGACCCGCAGTGGCGCACGCTCGCGGAGCGGCTCCAGCGCAGGCCCCCGGACGTGCTCCTGTTGGCCAGTCCCCAGGCGGACCTGGGTGACCTGCTGGAGGCCATCACGCTGCGCATGGACCTGGTGGGTTTTGGCAGCACGCAGGGCGCGAGCGCGCTGCCGGAGAAGGTGCGGATGCTGCTCTTGCGCCGAGGCGTGCAGCGGGCACAGGACCGACTCACCGCCGCGCTCTCCGCCTTCCGGCAGAGCATCCCCACGTCGAAGGCCTGAGGCAGCTCGGGAGGGAAGGGGACCGAGTCCTGCTTCAGGGCTCGGTGCCGTCGAGCTGACGCGCGAACTCAAGCTGGATGTTCAAGAGCTCCGTCATGGGAACCGGGCGCTTGGACACGCGGGCGAGGTCCTTGCCCTCCGCTGTCCAGAGCGGTGGGTGCATGGAGAATCCTTCATCCGGAGAGAGTCGTGAGACGTCCTCGCTCCATCCGGCCCCACGGGAGTCGCCGTAGAATCCGGAGAGGTCTCCTCCAAGAAAGAACGCCAGCAGGTCCGAGTAGCCACGGCCCAGGTCTTCCCACTTGAGCGAGTCGGGTGCGAAGTAGAACGCTCCGCCACGTCCCTCACCGAGCGCCCCGCCGTCGAGCGCGAAGAAGCCGCCGAGAACGTCGTGCGCCACGAGCAGCATCCCCTGCGTCGAAGCCACAGCCTGATGCGGGCCCAGGGCATTCCAGGACGACAGGCTGCCGCGCATGCGCGCACCCCCGCTGCCCAGGATTCGGAGCCAGCCCCGGTCGACGAGCAGGCCTCCTGTTTCATGGGCCACCGCACCCAAGGGTGAGCGGGTCGTCACTTGAAGCTGGTGGAGGACCTGTCCCGCGGAGACTTCGTCCCGAGGAAGGACTTCGACGGGGTTGCTCGCGGAGGCGAGCCACTCCTGCACCAACGGCCAGGCGGGCGAGGTGGTGTCGAGCAACTCCTTCAGCGTCCGCATGCCGCCACCGTGCTCCGGAAAAACAAAACGCCGCCTTCTTTTCAGAAGGCGGCGTCGGAGTGACCCTGCCGGGATTCGAACCCGAGTTTGAGCCGTGAGAGGGCTCCGTCCTAACCGCTAGACGACAGGGCCGACATTTCGCTGCAACCACCGTGTTTCTGCTGCTGCTTCCTACATTCTCGTCTGGCTCGCGTCAACCATCTGATTTCGAGCGTTCCGAGGTGCTGCGACTGCGGTGCTGCGAGCTGGGGAACTAGGATTCGAACCTAGATAAGCAGAGTCAGAGTCTGCTGTCCTGCCGTTAGACGATTCCCCAATCACTGCGGCTGCCTCTACTACCAACACCGCCCAACGACTGCAACAACTTCGGTGGGCGGCTGCTGCTGCGACTTCTACTTCTTCTTCCCCGGTTTCGTCTCCGGCTTTTTCGCCGGTTTGACCGCCTGCTGCGTGGGGACGATGTAGATGCGAACTTCCTCGTTCGCCTCGTAAATATTCAGCCCCGCGAAGTTCTTCCCCGAGGGGTTGGTGATGTGGACCGCTTTCACGCCCGGCTGGTTGACGATCTGCCGTCGTGGATAGTTGCTCGTCGAGTAGACCGAGCGGTAGTAGTCCAGCGTCGCCTCGAAGTCCTTCGGCACCTTGTAACGGTTCTCCCCCACCTTCTGGGAACCGTCCGGCAACTGCGCGCCGCTGACCACCTCTGCACCTGCCCCCACCGCCCAGAGCGCACACAGCGCCGCACCGAGCGGGCGCGCCTTATAGAAATGCCGTTTCATGGTGTCAAGCGCACGCATCATGGGGCGTGAAGATAGGTGCCGAAGCGGCGGACGTCCACCGCTTCGTCAGGCTGACGTCACCCGCCTCGCGCGAGCGCGGCGTCGATGCGACGCAGGGCCTCGTCCCGCCCCGCGAGCAGCAGCGTCTCGCCGATGCCGGGGCTCGTGGTGTTGCCGGTGATGGCGACCCGCACCGGCTGCGCCACCTTGCCCATGCCCACGCTCGAGGCCTCGCTGACGGACTTCACCACCCCGTCCAGCGCCTCCACCGTCCACTCGGGCAGCGCGGCGGCCGCGTCGCGCACCTTGCGCAGCAACACGAGCGAGTCACCGACGAGGTGCTTGCCCGCCGCCTTCTCGTCGAGCGTGACGCCCGAGCCGAAGTAGAGCGCCGCCGTCGTCGCCATCTCCTCCAGCGTGCGAGCGCGCTCCTTGAGCGCATGCACCAGCGGCACCAGCCGGGAGTCCCCCTTCGCCTGGAAGCCCTTGGCCTCCAGGAAGGGCACCAGCCGCTCGGCGACGGTGGCCTCCGGCAAGAGCTTCATCCACTGCTGGTTGAGCCACAGCAGCTTCTCCGGATTCCACACGCCGGACGTGGTGCCGACGTTGGAGAAGTCGAACCACTCCTCCATCTGCTCGCGGGTGATGACCTCGTCGTTGCCGTGGCTCCAGCCCAGGCGGATGACGAAGTTGCTCAGCGCCTCCGGCATGATGCCGGTGCGCTTGTGCAGCATCACGTCCGCCTCCGGGTGCTTGCGCTTGGAGAGCTTCTCGCGGTCCGGCCCCAGGATGAGCGGCAGGTGCGCGAAGTCGGGCGGCTGCCACCCCAGCGCCTGGTAGAGCATCAGCTGCGGGAAGGTGGAGTTGACGTGCTCCTGCCCGCGCGCCACCAGGGTGATCTCCATCAGGTGGTCATCGATGACGCAGCCGAAGTTGTAGAGGGGGATGCCGTCCGCGCGCAGCATGACCCAGTCGTCCAGGTCCGAGTACGGCTTGGTGATGACCCCCAGCGCCTTGTCGTCGAACGACACGGTGCCGTCGGTGGAGGGCATCTTGAAGCGGATGACCGCCTCCTCCTCGCGACGACCCGCGGGCGGGCCCTTCAACTCCCGGCACGTGCCCGGGTACTTGTAGAAGGCGCCGGACTTCTCCGCCGACTCGCGCTGGGCCTCCAGGTCCTGCTTCGTGCAATAGCAGCGGTAGGCCTTGCCCTCGGAGAGCAGCCGCTGCGAGTGCTCGCGATAGGTGTCCAGGCGCTGGGTCTGGAAGTAGGGCGCGTGCGGGCCCTCCTTGCCGGGGCCCTCGGTCCAGTCGATGCCCAGCCACACCAACCCGTCGAGGATGGCCTGCACCGACTCGGCGGTGGAACGCACGCGGTCGGTGTCCTCCATGCGAACAATGAACGTGCCGCCGAACCTCCGCGCCTGGAGGTAGTTCATCAGCGCCGTACGGGCACCGCCAATGTGGAGGTAGCCGGTGGGCGAGGGAGCGAAGCGGACGCGTGGGGCAGTGGGCATACGGGCGCGCGGATTAGCAGGGCGGGGGTAGGGGGTCAACGCGGATGGGCACGCTGAGGTATGGTGCGCGCCGAGGAGAGAAATCGTATGTCGATTCGTCAGCTATTTCGCATGGGGATGGTGACGGTGGCCCTGCTGGGCGCCTTGCCCGCGGCCGCCACCACGCAGCTCCGGGTGGACCTGTCGCAGCTCTCCCGGGACTCGGACACCGTCATTCACGGCGTCGTGCGTCGCGTGGAGAGCCGGTGGAGCGGTGATGGCCGGCGCATCGTCACCGACGTCGAAGTCGAGGTGAAGGAGCCGCTCAAGGGACAACCGGGCAACACGGTGCTCGTGACGCAGCCGGGTGGCCAGGTGGGCGATATCGGACAGGTGGTGCACGGGCTCGCGTCGTTCAAGACGGGCGAGGAGGTCGTCATCTTCCTGCGCAAGCGCGGCACGCAGGCCTTCCGTCTCTCCGGCGAGGCCCAGGGCAAATACCAGGTCCAGCGTGACGCGGCGGGCAAGCCCGCCATGGCCGTGCCCGAGCCCTCCGAGGCGCTGCTGCTGGACCCCGTCACGCGCCAGCCGACCACCGTGGTGGAGAAGCCGAGGACCCTCGCGGAGCTCAAGGCGGCCATCCGCGCCGCGCTCACGGAGCCGACACCGTGACGCCCGCGGCGACCCTGCTCGCGGTCCTCGCGCTGGGACAGTTCGACCCGTATGTCCGCAGCCGCGTGACGCCGGGCGATGACGCCACCCAGTGCCTGTACTGGACGGTGCCGAGCATCACCTGGAACCAGAGCACGCTCGGCAATCCGGACACGCAGGGCGACACGGAGTTCGACGCCGTCCGCGTCTCCTTCCAGAACTGGGAGGACATCTTCGCCGCCTGCGGCAACCTCAACCTCCAAGAGGGTCCCCGCATCGCCGAGCGGAACGTGGGCTACCTGCGCGACGGGGAAAACCACAACGTGGTGCTCTTCCGCACGAAGGTCTGCAGCGCGGTGGTGGCGGCCACGGACGCGTGCTGGGACGCCGAGACGTGCGCCAATCAATACGACTGCTGGGATGACGACCAGAGCACCCTCGCCATCACCCTGACGACGTACGACAAGCGCTCGGGCATCATCTACGACTCGGATATCTCCTTCAACGCGAGCCAGTACGCCTTCACCACGTCGAACGGGCCCACGTGCTTCCCGCCCGTGACGACGAACTGCGTCTCCACCGACGTGCAGAACACCGCCACGCACGAGATTGGCCACTTCGTCGGGCTGGACCACACGCGCGCCGCGGGCTCCACCATGAACCCGAGCGCCCAGACCGGTGAGGTGTCCAAGCGCATCATCGACTCCGGCTCGCGCGACTTCGTGTGCTCCGTCTACGCCAAGGGCGCTCCCAGCCAGGCGTGCCTGCATCCGGTGGTGAACGAGGAGCTGGGACCGAAGGGTGGGGGCTGCTCCGCGACGGGCGCTTCGTCGCTCGGTCCCGCGCTGATGGCCTGGGTGCTGTGGCGGCGGCGTCGCGCGCGGGAGGCCCGCTCATGAAAGCGCGGTGGATGCTCGGCCTCGCGCTCCTCGTCTCCTCGCCTGTCCTGGCGCAGGAGTTCTCCTACCGCCGCACCGTCGTGCCGGGCAGGCCCCTGTGTCTGCTGTGGCCGGTGCGCGAGTACGTCTATCACCTGGACGCGGCCGGCAGCGCGCGCACGCCGGGCGACACGGAGGTCGCCGCGATTGAAGCGTCGTTCGAGTCCTGGCGGCAGGTGTCGAAGACGTGCAGCGACTACGTCTTCACGCGGGGCGAGGACTGGCGCCTCCCGGTGGTCGTGGGCTTCGACCAGGAGAACCGCTACGCCAACTACAACATCGTCACGTTCCGCGAGACGTCATGTAACGACATCGTCGCGGCGGACGACCCGTGCTGGGACGCGGAGACGTGCGGCAACCAGTACACCTGCTGGGAGCACGGCGACGGCACCATCGGCCTCACCACCTCCACGTTCAGCTTCACCGACGGCCGGGTGCTGGACTCGGACATCGAGCTGAACGCGTCCCAGCCCGGAGGCAGCGTGGGCTTCCTCTTCACCACGGTGGACTCGCCGCCCTGCACCGGGACTCCCGCCACGAACTGCGTGGCCATAGACCTGCAGAACACCATGACGCATGAGATTGGCCACGTCGTGGGGTTGGACCATGTGCCCATCTCGGGTGCCACCATGGAGCCCACCGCGCCGGCGGGTGAGACGCGCAAGCGCATCATCGACCCAGGCTCCGCCGCTGGCTTCTGCTCCATCTACCCCAAGAACCTTCCGCCCAATCAGTGCCTGATGCGAGCGGAGGCGGGCATCGTGCTCCTGGCGGACGGGCGGGGAACCGGCTGCACCGTGGCTCCTGGCGCCGGTGTCACGGGGGCCTGGCTCGCCGTGCTGGCCCTGCTGCGAGGGAGAAAGCGGACGGGCGGACGTCGGGATGGCACTGCGTCCCACCGTGAGCGGACTTAGAACGAAGAACGTGGCTGTCGCCTTCTTCGACCTCGACAAGACGTTGATCGCCGCCAACTCCGGCTCGCTGTGGGTCCGCCGCGAGCTGGAGCTGGGGCATATCAACCGGTGGCAGGCCCTGCGCGCGAGCCTGTGGATTGCCCGCTACCACCTGGGCTTCGTGTCCATGCAGGACGCGCTGGAGCGCGCCGTCGCGCTGCTCGCGGGCTCCCGGGCAAGCCCCATCCAGCAACGCACCGCGGACTTCTACGAGCAGACGGTGCGCTCGCTCTATCGGCCGGGCGCGCTCTTCGCCGTGGAGGAGCACCGCCGCGCCGGTGACAGGCTGGCGCTCCTGACGTCGTCGTCGGGCTACCTGTCGGACTGGGTGGCGCGCGAGCTGCGCCTGGACGCCGTGTTGTGCAACCGCTTCGAGGTGGACGCCGAAGGCCTGCACACGGGCCGCCCGCTGGGGCCCATCTGCTTCGGCGAGGGCAAGCTCACGTACGCCCAGGGCTACGCGCGCGAGGTGGGCGTGCCCTTGTCGGCGTGCGCCTTCTACACGGACTCGTACTCGGACCTGTCGGTGATGGAGGCGGTGGGGCGGCCGGTGGCCGTGCATCCCGACCATCGGCTCAAGCGCGAGGCGCGCAAGCGAGGCTGGCCGGTGGTGAGCTGGGGTGTTCCGTCCGGAGGGGGCGTGCTGTCCGTGCCGCCCGCGCCTCCGGTGGTGCCTTCCACCGGGCCCTGAGCGAAAGACGCCCACGGGCCCGGCGGAAGAGGTGTGACGTCAGCGGCGCGGCGCGACCAGCCGCATGCTGAAGGTGTAGTCCACGTTCACCGGATGGCCCTGGTACATGATGGGCTTGTAGGTGCGCGACTGGAGCGAATCCAGCACCGGCTTCTCCATGTACGTGACGGACTTGATGACGCGGCACTTCTCCACGCGGCCCTTGGTGGTGATGGTGCAGCGGACAATCATCACGCCCTCGGCCTTCGCCGCCATCGCCTCGCGCGTGTAGACGAGGTCCTTGCTCTGGTCGATCATCTCCGGGCGGGACATGTCCTCGTTGTAGGGCAGCACGTCGCCGCGCGCGGACGCGAGCGCCGCGGTGGGGAGCACCGGCACCGCCAGCCCACCGGACACGCCCTTGGCCTGCGTCGCCGCCGCCGCGCCCACCGCGCCCGCCGTCGGCGGAACCACCGGCTCCGCGGCAATCGCCTGCGTGGGCGAGAGCATCACCGGCGCGGACATTCCGCCCGGCGTCGCCACGGGCTCGGCCACCTCGACCTCGTCCGTGGAAGAGGCAGCGGACGCCACCTCGATGCCACCACCGCCGCGCGAGCCACCCCGGCGCTTCTGGAGCTTCTGCGACAGCACCACCTCGCCGGAGCCGCCCGTGACGACGGTCTCCATCTGGTAGCCCTCCATCGCGAAGGTCAGCTCCACGGTGATGGAGCCGTCCTGGCCCGACGGCAGCTCCAGGGTGAAGGGCGTCGTGCCGCGCTCCTTTCCCCGATAGAAGACGCGCGCGCCGCTGGGCTGGCTCATCAGCTTGAAGCGGACCTTCTGCGCGCCGGCGGGGATGACCGCCTCCTGCGCGGGCGCCGTGGGCGGAGCCTGCACCGGAGCCTGCGCCACCGCTTCCGGCTTCGTCTCCGGAGCCTTCGCGGGGTCCTTGTTGCTCATGAAGAAGATGGTGCCCGCGGCGACGAGTCCCGCCACCGCGAGGCCGCCCAGTCCGCCGATGGCCAGCGTGCGCTGACGGGCGCGCTGGACGGCGACAGGCACTTCCACGCTGATGTCCACCGCGAGCGTGTCACCGGAGTCCGTGCCCGAGCTGCCGGCGCTGGAGAACAGCGGGGACGGGTAGGGGCCCGTCGTCGTCGCGCCACCCGGGCGCTTGAAGATGCCGCTGTTGCCGCCCGCGGACATGCTCGCCTCGCGCAGGCCCTCCAGCAGCTCGTCCATCGTCTGGAATCGCCGCGCCGGGTCCTTCTCCAGACAGCGGCGCACCACCGCCTCGATTTCCGGCGGCACCGCGATGTCCGGGCGGAGCTGCTGGAAGGTGGGCGGCGCTTCCTTGTAATGGGCGAAGATGAGCTCGATGTGGTCCCGCGCGATGAACGGCGGGCGCCCCATCAGCATCTGGAAGAGGACGATGCCCAGCGAGTACACGTCGCTGCGCGCGTCCGTCGCGTTGCGCGCCTGCTCCGGCGCCATGTACTGCGGCGAGCCGAGGAATGTTCCGTTCTGGGTGATCTCCGGGGAGATCTGCCCCTCTTGCGGCGCGGCCACCGACTTCACGAGCCCGAAGTCCAGGACCTTCACCAGGTCCTGGTCCTGCTCGTTGAGCAACATGATGTTCGCGGGCTTGAGGTCCCGGTGGATGATGCCCAGGCTGTGCGCCTCGCGCAGCGAGCGGCAGATCTGCTGGGTGATTGCGATGGCGCGGGACCACGACAGCGGCCCCACCTGCCCGAGCACCTGGGCCAGCGTGCGGCCGTCCAGGTACTCCATGGCGATGTAGAAGATGCCATCGTCCGTCTGCCCGTAGTCGATGACGGTGACGGTGTTGGGATGGCGCAGCTTCGAGGTGAGGGAGGCCTCGCGCAGGAAGCGCTTCTGGAAGCCGGGGTCCCGGGTGCTGGAGTAGCTGGGGTTGAGGACCTTGAGCGCGACGACTCGCTCCAGGGGGGCCTGCACCGCTCGGTAGACCTTGCCCATGCCGCCAACACCCAGGGGGTCCAGGATGCTGAAGCGACCGTTCAGGGTGCGGCCGATGAGCGGATCCGCGCCCGTCGCGGCAGGCGTCTCGGGGTTCGGCGAGTCGCCCTTGATCATTCGTACCCCCTGACTACAAGCAACATGGATTCTCCAGGAGTGTGCCGGGTACGCATCAAACCATATCTCCAGTTCCGGACGCACTCCCGGCCTGGATGATCCATGACTCACCAGGGTGGCTGACAGCACACACCGGGGTCGTCGGATGCGGGACGGTCCATTTCACCCCGCATTGACGCTCCTTCACTGCCCGGATTAGCGTGAGTCCACCCGCGCGCCAGGGCAGAAGCGGGCGGGGCCGCCCCCCATGGCAGACACCCCCTCCAACTCCCCCGTCGTGGAAGCCCAGCTTCGTCGAACCTCCGTACAGGAGCGTCTTGGCGCGCTGGAGGTCGAGCAGGCGCGGCTGCGCCAGGAACTGGTCTCCCTGTCGGGAGAGTTGCGACTGCCGGGCCTCTATCTCACCCTGGACGCCGCGGGCACCAGCGCGCTGCTGGTGGCGGACGCCGTCCAGGAGGTGGTGCGGCTGGTGGAGCTGGAGCCACTGCCCGGAGCCCCGCCGCATGTCGCGGGGACCTTCATCTACAGAGGGAGTCCCGCCGTCGCCGTGGACCTGGCCGCGCTCCTGGGCGTCAAGCGCGAGCCGGCGCTGGATGCGCACCTGGTCATCTGCAAGGGCGCTCGGCCGGTGGCCGTGCTGGTGGACAGGGTGAGAGACCTCGTCGAGGCGCCGGTGCTGGTGGAAGGCACTCCGGACGGCGACGTGGCCTTGCCGTGGGATGGCACGGGACTGATGGCGGGCCTGTGCCGGACGCCCGAGGGGATTCGCCCGCTGCTGCGCATCTCCGCGGTGCTGGTGGGGTCGGAGGAGACGTGAGCGACGCCGTCCTCGATGACGCGACGCTCGTGAAGGTCGAGGAGGTCCTCCGGGCCGCCTGCGGCCTGACGCTCGCGCACAGCCTGCGACGCTCGCTGGAGACTGCGCTGGCGCGCTCCGCCGAGACGCGGAACCTGTCGCCCGCCGCGTTCCTGAACGCGCTGCTGCGGCGGGACGCGCAGGCGGTGGAGACTTTCATCGAGCACGCCGTCATCGGCGAGACGTACTTCTTCCGCCACCCCGAGCACCTGCGCTCGCTCGCCAGGCTGGCGCCGCCTCAGGCCGGGCCCTTCTTCCAGGTGTGGAGCGCGGGCTGCGCCAGCGGCGAGGAGCCCTACAGCATCGCCATGGCCCTGCTCGCCGCGGGCGTGCCGGAGGGCCACTTCCGAGTGCTCGCCACGGACGTGTCGGGCCGGGCGCTGGAGCGCGCGCGGGACGGAATCTACGGCCCCTGGTCCCTGCGGCACATCGAGCCGGAGCTGGAGAAGCGCTTCCTGGAGCCTCGAGGCGAGCAGTTGTCGGTGGTGGCCCAGGTGCGGCGCATGGTGGAGTTCCGCCGCCACAACCTGGCCATGGAGCCGCCCCCCGTGAGCGCGCCGAGCGCCATCTTCTGCCGCAACGTCCTCATCTACTTTCCGCCGGACCTGGTGCGGCAGGTGCTGGAGAGCTTCGTCTCCGTGCTCGCGCCGGGCGGCCTGCTCTTCGTCTCGCCCGCGGAGGTGCCGCTCACCAACGGGCTGGGCCTGGAGGCGGTGGACGCGGAGGGAAGCGTGGCCCTGCGGGTTCCACCTCCGGGGTGGACTCGCCCCGCGCCGCCGACTCCGCGCGCCGTTCGCGACGCGGCCACGGCGCTGCGTGCCGCGGCCAGGGCGCTTCCTCCCCGACCGCCTCCCGCGCCGGAGCCTCCTCCGAAGCCCGTCGTCGCGGAGCGGACGGTGACGCCTCCGGTTCCCACCCTCAAGGACCCGATGGCGCGGGCGGTGGACGCGGCGAGGGCCGGGCAGTTCGAGGAGGCGGAGGCGCTGGCGCGCGAGGCCGCGAAGGCGCTGGTGCCGGAGGCGTATCTGCTGCTGGCGATGGTGGCGGAGGAGCGCGGCGAGTTGAACGGAGCGGTGGAGGCGGTGCGCAAGGCGCTGTACCTGGAGCCGCGACTGGCGCTGGGGCACGCGACGCTGGTGGCGCTCTATGGGCGCATGGACCGGCCCGAGGATGCGGAGCGCGCACGGCAGAATGCGCTGCGCGCGCTCGACGGGCTGGACGACGAGCAGCCGTTGCGCGGAGTAGAGACGATGACCGCCGGAGGCCTGAGGCAGGCCCTGGCTCCAAGAACGCAGGCCGGATGGCAGGGTGCGCGCTGATGACGCGGAATCCTCACCGGTGGGAGGCAAAGTGGACGTCAAAGAGACGAAGCTGACACTGCCGGCACGACTCGCGGTGGGACGCCTCAGTCTGCGATTCAAGATTGTCGCCGTCACGGGTGTGACGGGCGTGCTCGTGGCGGGCATCCTCATCCTCGCCTTCTGGGTGCAGATGAGCGGCGCGCAACGGGAGGACCTGTCGCGGCGCTCTCGCTCGGTCAGCTCGGAGCTGTCCCGGACGCTGGCGCCCATGTTGGTGGCCAACCAGGACGCCAGCCGCATCCAGTCCACCGCGCACGGCGTGCTGAGGCACGTGCCGGACGTGGCCTATGTGCTGGTGCGCGATGCGAAGGGCGAGCTGCTGGCGGAGGTCGCCGCGGAGCGCTTCGCGGGCGCGGACCAGCCATCCGCCGACGGCGAGGACGCGGTGGAGCGCCGGCTGGTCATCAACGACGAGTCGGTGCTGGAGTCCACGGTGCCGGTGCTGTCGCCGGGGGCCGCCAATCGCCGCGTGGGCACCGTGCAGGTGGCGCTCCATGAGGAGGCGCTCACCAACGCGCTGAAGGGCACCACCCGCTTCACCGTGGTGCTCGGCATCTTCATCCTGGCCGCGTGCCTGTTGGCGTCCTGGTTCATGTCGGGGCTGCTCGTCGTCCCGCTGGAGCGGCTGGCGCGCGCGGCGTCGGGCATCGCGGGCGGCAACCTGCGTCAGCAGTTCGACACCGTGGCCTCGGATGAGATTGGCGAGGTGTCCCGCAGCTTCGCCGCCATGTCCGAGGGCCTGGCGCACCTCCTGGAGGACCTGCGCGGCGCGGCGGCGGAGATGGAGAAGGAAGCGGTGGGCGTGTTGACCACGTCCTCGCAGCAGTCCGCCATGGCGCACCAGCAGGCGTCCGCCATCAGCGAGACGAGCACCACCGTGGCGGAGATTGCACAGACCTCCAAGCAGGCGACCGCCTACGCGGACGCGGTCATCTCCCAGACGCAGAAGTCGGAGACGCTCAGCTCCGAGGGCCAGAAGGTCGTCTCGGAGAGCGTGGCCGGCATGGAGAAGCTGGGTGAGCAGGTGAAGGCGATTGCATTGTCCATCACCGACCTGAGCGAGCGCACCCTCCAGATTGGCGACATCATCAGCACGGTGAAGGACGTGGCCGAGCAGTCGAATCTACTGGCGCTCAATGCCTCCATCGAAGCGGCCAAGGCGGGGGAGCACGGGCGCGGCTTCGCGGTGGTTGCCACGGAGATGCGCACCCTGGCCGAGCAGTCGCGGCTGGCGGCGGAGCAGGTGCGTGGCCTGCTCAACGAAGTGCAGAAGGGAACGCGGGCGGCGGTCAGCGCGACGGAGGAAGGCAGCCGGCGCGCGCAGGCGGCGATGGAGCTGGCGCGCGGCGCGGGCTCGGCCATCCTCGGACTGTCCGAAGTCATTCGCGAGTCCTCCGGCGCGGCCCGGCAGATCGCCGGCAACACCCGGCAGCAGACGATTGGCGTGGAGCAAATCGCCGCGGCGATGGGCGAGCTGACGTCGGCCATGGGAGACTCCGTCGTAGGGACGCGACGCATCGAACAGGTGGCTGGAAACCTGACCAATCTCTCGAAGCGCTTCTCGGACCTGGTGGGTAGGTACCAGCTATGAACGCAAACGTGGCGACGACACGACAGGCCTTGAAGGTCCTCATCGTCGAGGACACGAAGACCATCACCAACTTGCTCCAGGTCTACCTGATGGGATGGGGATTGGAGTTCATCGACGCGCCCAATGGCGTGGAGGGTTTGAGCAAGGCGCGGGAGCTCAAGCCAGACCTCATCATCTCCGACGTGCAGATGCCGCTGATGGACGGGTTCGCCCTGTGCGCGGCGGTGCGCGCGGACAGCAACCTGCACAACATCCCCTTCATGATGCTCACCTCCCTGAAGGACGACGCGAGTCGCCAGAAGGGCAAGCTGGTGGGCGCCAACGCCTTCCTCAACAAGCCGGTGTCGGTGGATGACCTGCGCTCGAAGGTGAGCGACATGTTGAAGCTGCCCGCGAAGACCCGGTGATGCCCGAATGCCGAGTGACGAGGTCAAGGTGAACAACGACTCCCTGGGCTCCAAGCCCCAGCTCGACGTTTCCCATGCGCCCGGGGTGAGCGCGGAGAAGCGCCGCGAGGTGCTCGGCGCGCGCGCTCGCGCCCTGGCCGAGTCTCGTCACGAGGAGCACCACGAAGTGTTGTCGGTGCTCGCCTTCCAGGTGGGAGGCGAGCGCTACGCGGTGCGCATCGAGCACGTGGACCATGTGCTGGAAGCGCGCGGCATCTCCTCTCTGCCCGGCGCGCCGCCGCATGTGCTGGGCGCGCTGGCCAGCCGCTCCCGGGTGATTCCGGTGTTGGACCTCCGGCAGTTGCTGGGGCTGGAGGGCGGCGGGATGTCGGACCTTGGAAAAATCGTGGTGGTGGAGGTGGGGGAGGAGAGCTTCGGCCTGGCGGCGGAGACGGTGGAGGGACGCAAGGAGTTGCCGAAGTCGGAGCTGTCACAGCCCCCACCGGGACCCTTCCTGTACCTGACTCCGGACCGGCTGACGGTGCTGGAGCTGGAGCAGCTCGGAGGCCCGGCCGGCCAGGCGCGGGAATAGAGGCGCGACATGGATCCGCAGCTCTTGCGCAGCATCTGGCCGGTGTTCTCCGCGGAGACGCGTGAGCAGATCCAAGCCATTGGAGCGAAGGTGCTCGGATTGGAGGGCCCTTCGCGCGAGCGTGAGGCGGACCTCCTGCCCTCGCTCAAGCGACTGGTGCACAGCCTGAAGGGCTCCGCGGCGAGCCTGGGGCTGGATGACATCGAACAGGTGGTGCACGCCATCGAGGATGGGCTGGCCCACATCGAGCCGGACACCGGCCTGCCTCGCGCCTCGGTGGAGTCCATGCTGCGCGGCCTGTCCGGCATCGAAGCCGCCATGGCCCGGGGCGACGCGGGCGAGGCGCCGCAAGTGGATGGCCTGAGCGCGCTCCTGAAGCTCCTGGGGCGCGAGGTCTCCGTGCCCGAGTCCACGGCGACGGCCTCCGGCCTGTCCTCGAAGGGGTTGGAGGCGCTGGAGTTCCTGGAGGCGTCGCTCGGTGCGCTCTGCTCTCCGGACGTTCCAGACCGGGCCGCCGTCGTGCGCAAGGCGATGGAGCGGGCGCGCGCGCTGCGGGTTTCGGCGCAGGAGTCCGGGGCCACGCGGCTGGCGACGTTGTCCGAGTCCGCGGCGCTGGGCTTCGCGCGCATGGAGCCCGGTGGCGACGAGGCCAGCCTGGCCGCATCCGACGTGGCCGGCACGCTGGTGGAGCTGCGGGCCCAGTTGGAAGAAGGCGGCGCGCGGAACATGGCGCGCACGGTGGACGCGCTGAGGGCCGTGCCGGCGCCCACGCCCGCGGACTCGGCCTCTCCGAGCGCGCAGGCTCAAGCGCCGCGGGAGGAGACGCGCGGCACCACGGCGGACCACACGGTGCGCGTGGCGGTGAAGACGCTCGAGTCGCTGGCGCTCCAGGTGGAGCTGCTCGTGGCGGGGCGTGCGCAGCAGGCGCGGCGCTCAGAGGGCTACCGTGCGTTGTCGGACGGGACGCACGAGGTGCTGCGGCACCTGGAGCGCGCGTCGTCGCAGCTCACGCTGGCGGGCGGTGGGCCGGCGCTGGAGTCGCTGCGCTCCGGCGTGGCGATGATGCGGACGATGCAGAAGCGTCTGCTGGAGGTGTCACGCGAGGCGCACCGCGACGGCGAGCAGCTGGCGCTGGTGGCCCAGGTGGCGCGCGATGACCTGCGCGACCTGCGCATGGTGCCCGCGTCCCAGCTCCTGGAGCCGCTGCGCCGCACCGTGCGCGAGGTGTCCACGCGGCTGGGCAAGGACGTGGCGCTGGAGTTGAACGGCGGCGACGTGCGGTTGGACCGGCGCATCCTCGACGCGCTGAAGGACCCGTTGCTCCACCTGGTGCGCAACGCCATCGACCACGGGCTGGAGTCCCCGGAGGAGCGACGCGCGGCGGGCAAGTCGGAGACGGGGCGCCTGACGGTGCGCGTGGAGCCTCGGGGCGCGCGCATCGGGATGATTGTGGAAGACGATGGCTACGGCCTGTCACCGGAGCGCGTGCGCGCCACGGCGGTGCGCCGGGGGCTGTTGTCCGAAGAGGAGGCCGGCAAGCTCACCGACGCGCAGGCCGCGCGACTGGTGTTCCAGCCGGGCTTCTCCACGCGCGAGCAGGTGACGGCGACGTCGGGACGTGGCGTGGGACTGGACGTGGTGCAGGCCACCGCGGCCCGACTCCAGGGCTCCGTCGACGTGGAGTTCTGGGCCGGACGAGGCACCCGCTTCACCGTGGACCTGCCGCTGTCGCTGGCGTCCGCGCTGGGGCTGCTGGTGCGCACCGGCACGACGGTGTCCGCGATTCCCTCCGACAGCGTGGAGCGCGTGCTTCGCTTGACCCCCGCGGACGTGGGCACGGTGGCGGGCCGCGTGGTGGCCCGCGTGGACGGTGGGCAGCTCACCTTCCTGCCCCTGGCGGAGGCCATCGGCCTGCCTCGGCTGCCCCTGGCGATTGAGTCCGGGCAGGTGCAGACGGCGGCGCTCGTCGTGGTCGGCGGCGACAAGGTGCTGTACGCCATCGACGAGGTGGTGGGGCAGCAGGAGATTGTCGTGCGCTCCCTGGGCAAGCATCTGCAGAGCGTGCGGCACCTCGCTGGCGCGGCGGTGCTGGATGACGGGCGCGTGGTGCCGGTGCTCAACGCGCCGGAGCTGGTGCGCGCGGCCCGGCCGGAGACTCGCTCCACGGGGACGGAGGCGCGGCGCCCGCGCATCCTCGTGTGTGACGACGCGCTCACCACGCGCTTCGCCATGAAGTCGCTGCTCGAAATCGCCGGCTTCCCGGTGGTGACGGCGGCGGACGGCGAGGAGGCCTGGGGCGTGCTGGAGCGCACGTCGGTCCAACTCGTCGTGAGCGACTGGCAGATGCCTCGGTTGGATGGCGTGGGGCTCGCGCGACGCATCAAGTCCCACCCGACGCTGCACTCCACGCCCATCATCCTCGTCACCTCGCTCGACAGCCCGGAGGACAGGGCCGCGGGACTCGAGGCGGGCGCGGATGGCTACCTCGTCAAGCGTGAGGTGGAGCGCGGCAAGCTGCTGGAACTGGTGCGGCAGCTGCTTCCGACGCGCTGACGCCGCTCAGGGGCTGGAAGCTCCTGGCGGCCCCAGCTCCGCGGGGAGCTGGACGACCCACGGTTGCTCGCCCGGAGTGGGGGAGCGCAGCGTGCCACCGAGTCGCCGCGTGAGTTCTCCCACCAACGCGAGCGCGCGCTCTCCGGGCGCACCTCCATCTTGCGTCGTGGCGACAAGTCGCC
Organism: Myxococcus sp. AM011; assembly: GCF_013372595.1. Lineage (NCBI taxonomy): Bacteria > Pseudomonadati > Myxococcota > Myxococcia > Myxococcales > Myxococcaceae > Myxococcus > Myxococcus sp. AM011. Next base: position 24,899 of record NZ_JABXEM010000011.1, on the reverse strand, counting down.
AGCAGCCCGTCGCCTCAAGCATCTCCACTTGAAGCGTCACGGAGGTGGCGCGTGTGGACGCAAGCCCTCGGACGAGGGCGCGCACCCACGCCTTCAGCTGCGCGGGGCTCGCCTTCACCAGCAACGTCCGCTCCGGTACCGTCATCGTCACACGCCAGCGCGAGGCCAGCCGCGTGTCGGGGCCGAAGGCCGCGTGGAGCAGGGGCCGCAGGTCCGTGGCGCTGCCCCGCCCCAGGCGGAAGTCGATGAGGGTCTTCTGGTCCTGGGCGGCGCGCATCATCCGGTCCAGGTAGCGCTGCACCGTCGCATTCAGCGGGCCCGCGGTGCCCTTCAACATCATGTCCAGGTAGCCCTTGATGACCATCAGGGGCGTTCGCAAGTCATGGGCCGCGAGCGAGCGGCGCTGCTCCCAGCGGACCGCGTCGCGCTCCTGCTCGCGTCGTGAAGCCAACAATCGCGCGTGTCGGGCCTCGGCGGCGGACTCGCGGGCATGGGCGGCGAGCAGCGCGCTTCCCAGGGCGGACAGCCGTGCGAGCACCTGTCCATCCGCGCGTCCGGTCCGCTCGGGCCAGACCTTCAGGAGTCGTCCACCTCTTGAGGTGGAGCCGGCGACGCCCGTGCCCGCCCTGGCCACGCAGGTGCGTCCATCGAAGAGGGCCGCGCCGGACGCCTCCGTCAGCCGGAGCGTCTCCCGCAGCAGCAGCTCCATCCCCGCCAGCGCGCCACAGCGCAGCGCGCGCTCGGCCACCGCCGCGAGCGTCTGCTCCACCCCCGCGTCGACTTTGAGGTCGACGCTCCGCCCACTCCAAGCACCCACTTGCACGCGCAGAGGTATGAGCACGGCGCGGTCTGGGCGCAACACTGCCCAGGGAGGGCAAAGAAAGGGACGCGTATCGGCAATCCTTTACCCACGGCCGCCGCCAGGCCCCCGACTTTTTACTGTCCCGCGGGGCTGGATGATCGCCCAAACCCGCTCAACTCCTCGTGAGGACCCCTTGGCCGGACCCTTGCTAACGGCCACTGCGACGGGCGGCGGAAGGGACGAATGGGGACTCTCGATTACTACGCGGCAATCGCAAGACTCGCTCCGGGGGCCCTGGCCCTCAGTGCGATGCGGCGGGTGCAGGGCGTGGCGCGGCAGGCACGATATCGAAGGCGCGAGCGCACCGATGAGGTGGTGTTGCTCCAGGCCTTTGGCGCGGCCCGCGCGGAGGAGCTGACGGAGCGAGCCCTCGACAGTCGAGCGTCGCGAATCTGGTGTGAGCTGTCGCAGCGAGCCTCCGTGCTGGACGCGCTCGCGGCCATTCCTGGAGCGCGGGAGCGCGCTCGTGCCCGTGCGCAGGCCGCGCTCCGACAGGAGTGGGATGTCTTTGGAACGCGCATCGCTTTTGGCGAGGGACGTCCGGTGGACTGGTCGCTGGATGCGCTCAGTGGCCACCGCTATCCGCTGGCACCCGTGGAGCGGATGCCGCTCACCTCGAAGGGGAATGACCCGAAGTACCCCTGGGTGATGGGCCGGCTCGACAGCGTCGTCGCGCTCGCGCAGGGCTACTGGGTGGAGGAGTCCCAGGGCGAGCGCGTCCGGCTGGCCTCCGCCTTCGTCAATCAGGTGCTGGATTTCCTCCAGGCCAATCCCGTGGGGCAGGGCGTCCACTGGACGTGCGCCATGGAGGTGGCGCTGCGCGCGGCCAATCTCGCGCAGGCGCTCGTCATGTTCTCCGACGCGGCCGAGGTGCGTCGGCCGGAGTTCGTCGTCCCGGTGCTGGGCGCGCTGGCGGACCACCAGTCCTGGGTGGAGGCCCACCTCGAGGACCGGGGCACGGTGCCCAACAACCACCTGGTCTCCAACTACGTCGGCTTGCTCGTGGTGGGGTTGCTCTTCCCGGACCTGCCACGCGCCGCGCATCAGGTGGCGCTGTCGGTGTCGGGCCTGTGCGCGCAGATGGCCGCGCAGGTGCACGTCGAGGGCACGTCCTTCGAGGGCTCCATTCCCTACCACCGGCTGTCGGTGGAGTTGTTCACCCTGGCGCTGCTGGTGGCGCGGGGCGCGGGCGTGCCGCTGGGCACGGCCTACGAGACGCGGCTGCGTCGCATGTTCCACGCCGTGCGCGCGTGGTGCTCGGAGACGGGCCTGGCCCCGCAGGTGGGCGACAACGACTCCGGCCGCGTCTTCCCGCTGCGTGAGCGGGATGACCTGGAGCAGGGATATCTGGTGGGACTGGGCGCGGCCCTCTTCGGAGACGCTGGCCTGGGCGGAGGCGAGCTGCCGGATGAAGCGGCGTGGCTCTTGGGACGCCAGGGATTGGAGCGCCACCGGAAGCTGGCACCCGCGCCGGCGCCGCTGTCGGTGAGCTTTCCGGAGGGTGGCTTCCACGTGCTGCGCGGCGCGGGCGCCGTCGTCACGGTGATCGCGGGCAAGCAGGGCCAGCGCGGAGTGGGCGGACACAGCCACAACGACAAGCTCTCCTTCGAGCTGCACCTGGGTGGCCGTCCGCTCATCGTCGACCCGGGCACGGGCTCGTATACGAGAGACCCGGCGATGCGGAATGCGTTCCGTGGCACGGCCGCGCACAACACCGTGCAGGTGGATGGCGTGGAGCAGGCGCCGTTGGACCCCGCGCGACTCTTCGCGCTGACCGAGGGTGCGAAGGCGCGCGTGGTGGCCTTCCTTCCTGGCGCGACCGTGGACAGATTGCGTGTCCGTCATGATGGTTACCGCATGCTCCCCGCGCCGATGGGCATCGAGCGCACGTTCCGGTTGGACCGGCACGAGCGCGCGCTGGCGGGACGAGACAGCTTCATCGGCACCGGGCGGCACGAAGTCATTGGACGGTTTCATCTTCCCGACGAGCAGGCGCGGCGCATGACGCCGGACGCGCAGGTGCTCGCGAGGGCGCAGCGCGCGGCGGAGGAGCCGCTGGAGTTCGAGCCTGTCGCGGTGGAGTTGGGCCCCGCTGGCGCGCCGCTCGCATGGATTCTGCTGGAGCGAGGGCTGGAGTCTGGATTGGTGGAGTCCCGGTATTCACCCGGCTACGGGCGGGTGGTGCCGGCGATGACAGTGGAGTTCCGGGGGCAGGTGAAGCCTCCGACGAGTTTGCGGTGGGTGGTTGTCTTCAGGTGAGTTTTTGGTCGGGGCGTGACCGTCTTGGCGGCACGTCGCATCAGGAGAGGTGAGGACGATGAGGGTGATGGTCGGCAGCCCGCTGTTGGAGCGTATTCGTCGGCGGGACGCGAAGGTCGGTGTGGTGGGGTTGGGGTACGTCGGTCTTCCTTTGGGTATGGCGTTCGCGGAGGCGGGCTTCCCGGTGCTGGGGCTCGACGTCGACAAGCGCAAACTCGACAAGATTGAGAAGGGCGAGAGCTACATCAAGCACATCCCCAGCGGGCCGCTGGCGGAGCTCACCAAGTCGGGCAAGCTGAAGGCGACCAGCGACTTCGCGAAGTCGAAGGACCTGGACTGCGTCATCATCTGCGTGCCCACGCCGCTCACGGCTTCGCGTGAACCGGACATGAGCTACATCATCCAGACGGGTGAGTCGCTCGCGCCGTACGTGCGCCGCGGTCAGCTCTTCATCCTGGAGTCCACCACCTACCCCGGTACCACCGAGGAGGTGCTCAAGCCGCTGCTCGAGAAGAACGGTCTCAAGGCGGGCGTGGACTTCCACCTGGCCTTCAGCCCCGAGCGCGAGGACCCGGGCAACAAGAACTTCAACACCAAGACGATTCCCAAGATCGTCGGTGGCTACACCCCGGAGTGCTCCGAGGTGGCGGCCGCGCTGTACGGCAGCGCGCTGAAGGAAGTGGTGCCGGTGTCCTCCACCCGCGTGGCGGAGCTCGCCAAGCTGCTGGAGAACATCTACCGCTGCGTGAACATCGCCATGGTCAACGAGATGAAGATGCTCTGCGACCGGATGAACGTGGACGTGTGGGAGGTCATCCAGGCCGCCAGCACCAAGCCCTTCGGCTTCCAGCCGTTCTACCCGGGCCCGGGCCTCGGTGGGCACTGCATCCCCATCGACCCGTTCTACCTGACGTGGAAGGCGCGCGAGTACGAGTTCCACACCAAGTTCATCGAGCTGGCCGGCGAGGTGAACTGGCAGATGCCGTACTACGTGGTGCAGCGCACCATGGAAGCGCTCAACAAGAGCCGCAAGACGCTCAATGGCGCGCGCGTGCTCTGCCTGGGCGCCGCGTACAAGAAGGACATCGACGACATGCGCGAGAGTCCTTCGCTCCGCATCATGACGCTGCTGGCGGAGAAGGGCGCGGAGATCAACTACCACGACCCCTACGTGCCGGAGCTGCACAAGGGCCACGGCTTCAACATGGAGATGAAGTCCGTCCCCCTGGAGCCGGAGAAGCTGGGCGACTACGACGTGGTCATCATCCTCACGGACCACACCAACATCGACTACGCGGCGGTGGTGGCGAACTCCTCGTGCGTGATTGACACGCGCAACGCGACCAAGGGTGTGACCCAGGGCCGCGAGAAGGTGACGAAGGCGTAGTCGGCGACAAGCAAGGGCCCGGAGGCCGACCCTCCGGGCAGGGGTTCACGGCTCCAGGTGTCGGGAGGGGCACCTGGGGTCGGCGGACCTGCTCGTCTTGTGGGGTGGTTTGGGTACAGTGGGGGACGTGAATTCCCTCACTCGACCTGTTCTCCCCCTGCTGGCGGCCGCGGCCGTGTTGCTGGCGGCGACGCCCGTGCAGGACTCGCGACTGCTGCTGCTCGACGCCATGTCGAGCGAACTGACGCGCAATCAACAACAGCTCAAGCTGCAGAGCCACGAGCCGCCGTACTTCATGAGCTACCAGCTCAAGGACTACGCGCAGGAGGTCGTGGCCGCGCGCTATGGCGCCGTCTTCATGGACGACGGCTACCGCGAGCGTCGGCTCTATGTCGACACGCGGGTGGGCGACTATGCCTTCGACAGCTCGGTCGAGGAGGGGCTGGAGTTCTCCTTCTCCACCAAGGGCACCAGCTACACGTCGCGCAAGGAAGGCCCGCTGGATGACTCGCCGCTGGCGCTGCGCACCGCGCTGTGGCTCATCACCGACGAGAAGTACAAGTCGGCGCTCTTCCAGTTCCTGAAGAAGAAGGGCGAGGACGTCTATTCGGTGGAGGACCCGAAGCGTCCGGCCTCCTTCACGAAGGAGAAGGCGAGCAACTACGTCCAGCCGCCGGTGGCGAACCCGTTCAACCGCGAGCGCTGGGTGAAGCTGTCGCGCGAGGTCTCCGCGCAGTTCAACGCGCATCCTGAAATCTTCGACTCCGAGGTCCGCGTCACGTCGGACAAGGTGACGCGATTGTTCGTGTCCACCGAGGGCACGAAGCTGGTGACGGAGGAGACGCTGTACGGGCTCCATGTCACGGCGGTGACTCGGGCGCCGGATGGCCAGCTGCTGGATGACTCGCGTGACTTCTACGCGCCCACGGAGGCGGGGCTGCCGGATGATGCTCGCGTGCGCGCCGCGGCGGAGAAGGTCATCGAGGAGCTGCTCGCGCTGCGGCAGGCTCCCGCGATTGACCCGTACTCGGGGCCGGCCATCCTCGCGCCAGAGGCTTCTGGAGTGCTCTTCCACGAGACGGTGGGGCACCGGTTGGAGGGTGACAGGCAGGATGGGGACAACGAAGGGAAGACGTTCAAGGGGCAGATTGGGAAGCTGGTGCTGCCGGCGTTCCTGTCCATCCACGATGACCCGTCCCAACGTGCACTGGCTGGGGAGCCTCTCAACGGGTACTACCTCTATGACGAAGAGGGCGTGAAGGGGCAGAAGGTGACGCTGGTGGAGAAGGGCGTGCTGCGAAACTACCTGCTGGGCCGGCGTCCGGTGGACGGGTTCCTGAACTCCAACGGGCACGGACGCAGCCAGGGCACCCTGAAGCCGGTGGCGCGCATGGCGAACCTCATGGTGGAGAGCACCCGGCAGGTGAGCGACGCGAAGCTGAAGCAGATGCTCATCGACGAGGCGAAGCGGCAGGACAAGCCCTACGGCCTCATCATCCGCGACATCACCGGTGGCAACACGAACACGTCCAGCTACGGCTACCAGGCCTTCAAGGGGGTGCCGCGCATGGTGTACCGGGTGGATGTGAAGACGGGGAAGGAGACGCTGGTGCGCGGTGTGGAGATTGTCGGCACGCCGCTGTCGGCGGTGAACCGCATCATGGCCACGGGTGAGAAGCGGGGCATCTTCAACGGCTTCTGCGGCGCGGAGAGCGGCAACGTGCCCGTGTCCACGGTGGCGCCCGCGGCGCTGCTCCAGGAAATCGAGCTCCAGCGCGCGGTGGAGGGCAAGGACCGTCCGCCCATCCTCCCCAGCCCCACGACGCTCCAGGCGTCGCCGGCTCGCGAGAAGCCGTAGTCCTTCGACGATGCGGGGAGCATGGCACATGGACCGTCCGGCGGTGCCGGGTGGCTGGGCGTCGAGCGGTGCGGTGCTCCAGTACGGAGCCCGCGTCGCGTGGGGCGTGCTGTCCATGTGCGGTGTCCTCCTTGCGGCCGGAGTCCGCGTCACACGGTGCATGCTGTCCATGTGCGGTGTCCTCCTTGTGGCCGGAGTCCGCGTCACACGGTGCATGCTGTCGGCGTGCGGTGTGTTCCTCGTGGCCGGCGTCGCAATCGCGGAGCCCGTGCCCTCGGCTGATGCATGGCTGGAACTGGTGCATGACGACCGGCTCGGACCTGGGGGTAACTGGGAACTCATCTCCGTGGAGGCGACGCTGGATGGCCGCCCCCTGCCGACGGCTTCGGACTCCAGGGAACAGGGCACTCTTCGCCATGTACTGCCGCTCGGCTTGCATTGGCTCGACGTGACGACGGTGTACGAGGGGCGCTCGGACGTCTTCTCGTACGTGGAGGGCTATCGCTTCGTGATGCGAGGGCGCGTCACACTCGATGCTCGGCCTGGCGATACGGTGCGCATCACCTCCACGGCGTATGAGCGCGATGGCGTCACCGTGCAGTGGCAGCAACGCCCTGTCTTCCTGCTGCTGGGCCAGCCCCAGGAAGCGGTGGTGGGAATCGAGTACGGGTCCGCGGCGAACAGGCCGCTCCCAGAGGACGTGGCGGCGCGGGTCGTCGACGAGGTGCTCGCGGAAGCGCATCGCCTCTCCCCGATTCGGCACGAGGCCACGGTCTCCGTGCCCGCCGCCGAGCCTCCCGGTACCTGCGAGCTGGAGCCCGTCTACTTCGCCTTCTTCGACACCCGGCTCTCCGTGGAGGGAGACACCTCGCTGATGCTCGCGGCCGACTGCCTCCGTCAGCGTCCGAGCCTGCGCGTCCGACTGCGCGGCCACGCGGATGTCCTGGGGCCCGAGTCCATCAATGCATCCCTGGGCCTGGGGCGGGCCCAGTCCGTGGCGGCGAGGCTCGAGGCGCTCGGTGTCGAGGGCGCCCGGCTGATTCTGGAGACCCAGGGCGCGGACCAGCCGCCATGTGACGACGGCACCCCGGGATGCTTCGCCCGCAGCCGCCGTGTCGAACTCATCGCGGAGCCGTCGCCTCCCTGAGGCGCGAGCTTCACTCGAGCCGCGCGGCGCGATTGCTTCCCTGCGTCACGAACCTCCCTCGAGCCGCGCGGAGCCCACCGTCATCACCATGTCGCGCAGGTGCTGTGCCTCGAACGGCTTGGCGAGCACCGGGTTGCGGACCTCCTGGAGGAAGCGCTTGGTCTCCGGAGTGAAGGCGCCGCCGCTGATGAAGACGATGCGGTCATGCAGCCCCGGCCAGGTGTCACGCACGGAGTGGTACACGTCCATGCCCGTCAGCTCCGGCATCATCAAGTCACAGAGGATGACATCGAAGGCCCTGTCCTGGCCCAGGTGCGCCAACGCCTCGCGGCCGTTGGCGAGGGTGACCAGCTCGTGGCCTCGCAAGAGCCTGCGCATCAAGTCCAGCACGCGGGGCTCGTCGTCCACCACCAGCACGCGTCGGCCCAGGGAAGGGGGACCCACGCGAGGGAGCGGCGGGACGAAGATCTCGTTCTCCGCGCGAGGCAGGATGACCTCCACGGTGGTGCCACGGCCCACCGTGCTGCTCACGCCAATGCGCCCGCCCAGCGCGGTGATGATGTCGCGGCAGATGGCCAGCCCCATGCCCATGCCCTCGCCCGAGCGGCGCGTGGTGAAGAGCGGGTCGAAGATGCGCGGCATGACGTCCGGAGCGATTCCGCAGCCGGTGTCGGTGACGGAGAGCAGCACGTCATCGGCCTCGGCGCGCAAGGCGACGGTGATGCGGTGCTCGGACGCGTGTCCCTCCGGAATCGCGTGGGCCGCGTTGAGCACCAGGTTGAGCAACACCTGGCCCAGCTTCGTCACGGTGCCGTGGACCCGAGGCACCTCCGTCTCGTAGTCCCGGACGACTTGTGCCCGATGGCGCAGCTGGTTCGCCGCCATCCGGAGCGTGCTCTCCGTGACGGCCTTGAGGTCCACCGGCTCCCGGGCCTCCGTATTGGGGGCGGAGAGCGACTTCAGGTCCGCGACGATGCGCTGGATTCGCAGCGTGCCCTCCAGGGCCTCGTCGAGGACCTGACGACATTCCGCGTCCGAGGCCTCGCTGGGGTCCGGCAGTCGCTCGCGCAGGTACTCGAGGTTGCCCGTCGTGTACGCGAGCGGGTTGTTGATTTCGTGCGCCAGGCCCGCCGCGAGGATGCCCAGGGACTGCGCGCGCTGCTCCCGCTCCTTGTCCTGGAGGTACTGCGCGTCCCGGCGCTTGCGCTCCACCGCGTTGACCAGCACGTGGCCCGTCAGGCGCATCAGGTGCCGCTCCTCCGGCTTCCACTCGCGCGGCTGGTCCACGGTGTCGAAGCCCATCCAGCCGATCAACCTTCCGGCCAGGAGCAGCGGCGCGTTGATGAACGAACGAATGCTCAGCAGCGTGCAGATGCGGCGCTCTTCGGTCGCCTCCAAGGGGAGCTGGGCCGCGTCCGTCACCGTCACCATCCGGCCCGCGCGCAGCTCGTCCAGCGACCAGCGGAAGCCGACCACGGAGCGCCCACTGTGGCTCGCCAGTCCGTGGGGCCGCATGCCCTGCGCGCACCACTCGTAGGAGTCCGACAGGTGCTCACCGTCGTCGGAGAGCAGGTTGACGTAGCCACGCTGGGCGTCGATCTGCCGACCCAGGACTTCCAGTGCGGCCCGCACGCCAGAGCCCAGCTCGTCCGGAGGAAGGTTGAGCAGCTTCTGCGAGGTGTCCGTGAGCAGCGACCAGCTCTTCAGCAAGAGCCCCAGCTCCCCCCGCATCGCCCGCAGCGCGGAGGCTTCCTGGCGCAAGGTCGCGAGCGTGCCCTCGGGCAGCCCCGGTGCTGGTGTCGTGCTGAGTTGATCCAGGACCTCGGCGGACTGCTGGAGTCGCTCCAACAGTGTCAGCGAGTCCGTTGCCTCGGCGGACAGCCCTGGGCTGTTCCGCTGCTGCTCGGCCATCGAATACCCCCTCCCGTCCCCGCACGGCTTTCCCCAACCCGTGGCGTGGATTTCAGCTCGGCCGAAATTCTGCCACCGGTTTGTTCCCTGCATCCAGTGTGCATTTTTGAATAATGCAACCGGGCAACAGGTGGTGGCGATGACTCAGGGTGAAGTGGGGGGATGAGTGTCCAGGGACTCAGGAGGGGGCGCGAGGCGAAGTTGCCGGCCGCCCTTGAAGCCGCGCCACTGGATGTAGCGGCGGAAGTCCTGGAGGAAGACGTCGGGAGAGAGGCCCACGGCCTGGGTGAAGGCCTGGGCGAAGTCTGGCCCCTGGCTCATGGCGTGGAGGATGCCCCGCACCACGGGCTCGCCGTAGCGCCGGGCCAGGAAGGTGAAGGCGTGGTGGGCGGCGCCATAGACGATGTCGCTCTCGCGTCGGTAGAGCGCGTCGGCCTGCGCCAATGGGTCCGCGCGGGGATGGGTGCTCCAGTAGCGGGCCAGGTCCTCCAGGGACGAGACGCGGTAGCCCTGCTCGGCGGTGTACGAGGCCATGCCCTCGCGGAACCAGAGGGGGATGCCCTTGCGCGTCCAGCCCAGTCGGTCCGAGGCCACCTGGTACATCAAGCTGTGGGTGAGCTCGTGCAGCAGCAGCTCGTCTACCTGGGCCTGGCCTGCGCCCAGGAGCGTCCACGTGCGGGGGCTCTGGAGCTCAATCTGCTCGTAGCGGGCCCAGGCGCGCAGGAAGTCATGGTCCGGGCGGTTGGCGGCGCGCTCCAGGGCGGCGTGGTTGGGGTGGATGATGATGGCGACGGAGTCATCGAAGGTGCCCCAGCGGGCCATGCGCGGCAGGGCGCGCTCGACGGCGAGGCGGACCTGCGTCGCGGAGTCGGAGTCCCGGGCCTGGAACTCCAAGGTGATTCGCGCTCCGCTGGCGGTGGGCGTGCCGGGCTTCTGCATGCCCTCGGTGGGGACGGCCAGGGTGGTCCGTCGCGGCGCGGAGCAGCCGGCCAAGAACCCCAGCAGCAGCAGGACCAGGGCGTGGCCGAGGCTCCCCTGACTTCGCATCCATCCCTTCGTCACGAGCCTCACTCCACCCCGAGCCAACGCACCACCGCGCGCCCCACGTCCGCGACGGTGGTGAAGCCGTCGACGTCCGGCGCGGGTGGACCGAAGTAGAGCACGGGGACGGGGTGCAGGGTGTGTCCTCGCGTGGACAGGTCCTCGACATTGCCGTGGTCGCTGCACACCAGCACGCGGGCGTCGGCGGGACGGAGGGCCACCACGGCGCGCAGGAAGGCGTCGAAGGTGTCCAGCGCGGCGTGGGCCGCGGCGAAGTCCTGCGCGTGTCCGGCCTCGTCCGCGAGGTAGTGCTCGAAGAAGGTGAAGTCCGAGCCGGAGGCCACGCGCCAGAAGATATTGGCGGCCTCCTCGGGCGTGCGCTCGGGGGCGGGCAGGCCGTAGGCGCGCGCGTTGGAGCCGGTGATGTCCGGGGTGAGGCCGTCTCCCGCCCGGGCGTCCTCCAGCGTGCGCAGGGGGACGGGGCCCGCGGCGAAGGCCAGCTTGGACGCGGAGGGCTTCATGCGGCGCCGGGCCTCGGGCGTCGGGGTGAACTCCGGGGGCAGGGTGGTGGGGCGCCGGGGGACGCCGAGCGCGTCCAGGTAGGGCGCGGGGTAGGCGTTGGCGAAGGTGGCGGTGCGGCCGGCCTCGAGGAGGCGCTTGACGATGGAGCGGTTCGCGAGCAACTCGCGCAAGGGGGCGTTGGGGTAGCCCAGCACGTGCTGGCCGATGAGGGCGGGGGCCGGGTCTCCGGTGAGGATGGCCGTCTGGTTCGATGCGGACTGGGGCCTTCCGGACACGCCGAACGTCGTGTCCACGGGGATACAGCGTCCTCCGTCCGGCAGGGTGGGGCCTGGGGCGTCCTGGAAGAAGGAAAGCAGGTGTTCTCGATGGGCGAGCGGGTTGATGGCCGGGTCCTTCCGGCCAATCCCCACACCATCGATGAAGAGGAGCGCGACGCGCACGGCTCGCGACTGTATCCTCGAAACAGAACGCATGGCCCTCCACGGCGACCTCTTCAGCTATCCGCTTCCCGAGTTCCTTCAATGGCTGGACAGCTCCCGCAAGACGGGGACGCTCCAGCTCTCCTGGGAGGCCGGGGAGCGGAAGCTCTTCCTCCTCTCCGGCCAGGTCGGGGCCACGGCCTCCGAGGGCCTGCGCGGGAGGGTGGCCCGGCTCCTGGCGCTGGCGAAGCTCGCCTCGGGGGCCAAGGTGCTCGCCGCCTTCGACGAGCTGTCCCGCACGCCGGATGTCGATGCCGCCTTCGATGTGCACGGGCTCCAGTCGCGGTGGATTCGGGATTTGGGCCGCGAGGAGCTGTTCGCGGCGATGACGGACCTGACGATTGCCGAGCGAGGCACGTTCCACTGGACGGAGGACGCGGACCGCTCGGGCGAGGACTGGGTGCCGTCCGACATGAGCATCCGCGAGCTGCTGTTCGAGTCGCTGCGCTGGGTGGATGAGCAGCCGGACGTGGAGAAGGCGCTGCCCATCGACGCGCTCAGTGTCCGCGCGTTGTCGCCGCCCAGCCCGAGCCAGCCGCTGATGCACCGGATCATCCTGGGGTTGTGCGCGACGCCGCAGAACCTGGGACGTCTGCGGCTGTCGATGGGCGTGTCCCGCTCGTCGGTGACGCGGCGGGTGTACGAGCTGCTCCGGGCGAAGCTGGTGGAGGTGGAGGGCGCGCCGCAGGTGGAGGCGGACCCGGTGGCGGAGATGCTGGAGAAGGGCGCGGTGCTGATGCGCGAGGGCCAGTTCGACGCGGCGGGCATCGTCTGCGCGTCCCTGCTGGCGAGCGACCCCGCGGACCGACGCGTGCGCGAATTCGCCCGACTGGTACAGCGTGAGCACGTCGCGGCGCTCTATTCGGACATGCCGCCGTTGCTGATTCCGCTCGTGATTCACGACCCGCAGGGGATGTCGCTGCTCAAGCCGGAGGAGCGGCAGATCGCGGGCCTCGTGAGCGGGACGTGGGACGTGTCCACCATCGTCCTGGCGAGTCCCGCGCGCGAGTTGGAGACGCTCAAGACGCTCGCGAAGCTGCACCGCATGGGGTTGTTACAGTTGACCGCGCCGCGCTGACCGTCACGACTGTCAGAATGGGGACTACATTGGGGCATAACGTGGTTGGCGAGGGCGCCGGCGTGGACGTCGTCTCCCAGTTCATCGCGGACTCAACGTCGCCGCAGATGATTTCCCCTGGTCAGCGTTCGTTCCACTGATGTGCCCTGAAATTTTTGGACCACCTAAAGCTTGAGGGGCTTGCCTCTTCCATTTACCTGGGATGTGGACGGTGAAGGAGGCCAATAGTAACCGACCGACGGGTGGCGTCCGCCGGATGCACCCTTCCGCTCGCGCCGCATGGTAGCCGCGCACGGAGGTCCTGGTCGCCAAGGCTTGGGTGGCTTCAGGAGGAGTCAGGCGCGGAGGCGGAGGACGGTTGCCAGCGGTGCGGTAGCAACTCGTCCAGACGTGATGCGGGGTGGCTGCCAAGTCGCATCAGCACGTCGGCGAGGTAGGCCTCGGGATTGACGCCGTTCGCCTCGCACGTGGCGACCAGGGAACTCAGCCCCGCCAGATTCCGACCTGCCTCGTCATTGCCGACGAAGAGATAGTTCTTCCTGCCCAGAGCCATGGCGCGCAACGCACGCTCCGCGGCGTTGTTGTCGAGGGGCAGCGAGGGGTCCTCCAAGAAGCGCGTCAGTGCACTCCATTGTCCCTTCGTGTAGCGAAGGGCCATGCCCAGGGGACTCTTGGGAGGATGGAGCGGAAGCTGTTCATCCCCCCACGCGGCCAGACGCTCGAGGATGCGTGCACTGGTGGTGCTGCGAGCGCGGAGGTGTTCCGGAGAGCCGAGCGTCCCGGAGTCTTGGGCGGCACGCTCGACGCTGTACAACGCGAGGATGAGGTCGAGCGCCGTCCTGGACTCGGGCGCGGTGGTGAGGGCGTCGAAGAATTTGCGGCGTACGTGGGCCCAGCACCCCACTCGCACGCGCCCCTCCGGCAGCGTCACGCGGTTGTAGCCCGTGTAGCCATCCACCAGTAGGAAGCCCTGGGTTCCCCCGAGCACTTCTAGGGGCGTCACGCCGGAGCGACTGGCGCTGTGGACGTAGGCGATGAGCTCATCGGTGCGGAATGTCCAGACGTAGGCCCGGCGCGTCTTGCCCTCGTCCAACACGCGTTGGGGTGTCTCGTCGGCGTGCACCAGGGCGGCTTCACGCACCAGGGCCAGCAGTCGCGCGGCGAGTGGCGCCGTGGCCCGGCCCACCTCGTGGAAGACGTCGCAGAGCGTGGTGCGCGCGACGGGCATGCCCGCGCGGGCGAGGGCCTTGGCCTGGCGATACAGCGGAATCGAGTCGCAGCATTTCGCCGTCACCACGTGGGCCAGGAAGCCTGGGCCATACTGGCCTTGCTCAATGGCCTTGGGCGCGGGAGCGGTGACGATGCCCGCGCCGCAGGGGCAGACGAGCGTCTCCCGCAGATGGACCTGCCGCTCCACGTGTGCGGGCACATACTCGATGAGGTCCGTGCGCTTGCCGGGGCCCAGCGGCTTCAACGCCGTGCCGCCGCAGGACGGACACCTCCGCGCTTCCTCGGGAACGCGGTGTTGAATCAGCCGCTCGGGCAACGTCGCGCGCGCCTCGCGCTTCAGCCGCCGCTCCTTCAGCGTCGCTTCGCGCGGCCTGGGCATGTCGCCCGCGGCTTTGCGCAGCTCGTCCTCGACACGGGGGAGCTTCTCGCTCTTCTTTCCGAAGACAGTCCGCTGGAGGAGCGCGAGCTGGGATTCGATGCTGCCCACGCGCTCTTTGAGGGTGAGGTTCTCCCGCTCGAGCCCTTCGGCTCGCTCACGCCACTCGCACTGGTGCGTCGCATCGAACGCTGCCATCTCTCTGGGAAAACCAACCCGCCGCTGGCGGGCATTGCCTCGGCGACTGGGGGCGGTGCCCACTTGCCTGGTCTGCGGACGTGCGTGACGTCGATTCCGTCGAGCAGCATGGACAGCTGCGTGGCATCCAGCTGCGCTCCCAAGGCGTCCTCGCCGAAGGCAGGCAGGCGAAAGCGGCCCTGCTCCAAGCGCTTGTAGGTGAGGACAAAGCCTCCCGCGTCCCAGGAGAGAATCTTCACCTTGTCCCCGCGCCGCGAGACGAAGACGAAGAGGTGGCCGGCGTAGAGACTCTCCTTCCACTCCGCGCGCACTATCGCCGCCAACCCATCGATGCTGTTACGCATGTCCACCGGCTCACGTGCCAGAAGGATTCGCACTGCTCGGGGCAACAGCAGCATCAGCCGAGCACCGCCACGAGGTGCGCGAGGTACTCCGCCTGCGTGCCCTCCGGGAAACGCAGGAGCACTCCTCGCGGCAGCGCCACCTCGAGCATCAGCCCTTCTCGCGTCCGCGGCACGGGGGACGCGACCACCTCCACGGGAAGGAATCTCGCCCGTGACCTCTCTGTCGATTCGGACCTCTGTCCCAGCGTGGACCTCGACTTCTTGTACAGCTTGTACTGGAAGGCGCTGAGCGAGACCTCGTGCCTGTCCGCGAACTCCTTCTGCGTCAGCCCGCTCGCCTTGAACTCTTCCACCAACTGCTTCCACTCATCCGGATTGGGTCGTCGCATGCCAGAGTGAACCGGCAGGTCCACCCCAGTTCAGGACGCCCGCCGTCGGTCGGTTACGGCCAATACCTATGACGAGGCATCGTCAACTTGGGGGCGTGCGCCCAATTCGACGAGAGTTTGCACTAAACGAGAGATCGTAACATATCGAGCGCCTGTTCCTCGGTAGAGGCGCTGGAGAATCTTGTGGTCCGTCCTGAGTGCCCGCACAAGTGTGCTAGCGGCTTGCTTTGAGCTGAATGCCAGGGCAATTACGCAGTCAGAAAGCTGTGCGTTGCGCGATAAACAATGAACTCGAATCGCCGAATCCGTTGGCAGACCAACTCGCGGTAGTAAGACGACGATTCCTGTTACTTGTCCCCGTCGTATGGGGCGGACATTTCGCTTAGGAAGTCGACCAAGGCCAAGAAGGGATATGTCTGTACTGTGGATTAATGGGATGCCTCCCCTGGAATATTGAGCCTCGTGTAGTGGTAGCCCACCGCGCGTTACTATGCAGGTTGGCATGTTTGGCCAAATTAGGGGGAGATGGGGTTCTGGAGGATGTAGTTCAGATTTCGGGGTTACATGTAGGATGAGGGAGTTCGCACGCGCACCGCTGAAGGTTGTGTTTCGTAGTTCCTTGGTAATTCTAATCGTGTGGCTATGTGACAGCGCTTGCCTAGCTGCATGGTCTGTCTCTGAGTACATTAAAGACTCAGGAACGATGGCCGAGAGTCCATGGCGTGGCTTGAAGGTTGAAATGTTGGCCAATATATGAGCCATTGCGATGCTGCATTTGATGGGTTCGTGATTTAATGTTTCGGTGACGAATTTTCTTGTGTGCAGGCTGAACGGCGGATTGAGTAAGACTGCATCATGTGTCAACTTGGATGCAGGGATGGCGTTCCGCGATCGTGGATTCAGCATGTCCGCAGTAGATACAAGCCAGTGCGGATGCTTGTTTCGCAATTGCCTTACCGTCGAGATGTCGATGTCGACACCCCTGCAGGTGATATTGGTAAAGTGCGACTCTGCTGCGAGCAGGAGACTCCCATCTCCGCATGCCCCATCCGCCACCGAATGGATTGTGTGGCTCTCGAATGCACGCACGAGTTCAAGTGCCGTTGCGGGGGGAGTATAGTATTTGTCTAAATGTGACACCGGGGAGGGCATGCTATTTAAGTACGAAAACGTGCGTGGGGCCGATTCCAGAAGTTCGACTAGGGCTGTGTATTGGATGGTCGTACATTAATTCGACGCGCCGCTTGTGTTTCGCCGCAAATAGGACTGCTCCGAGCGAATGGGGGGTAGTGCCGATGGGTGCGACATACATGTATGACGTCGGATACTCAAGGGAGATTTCTGTTAGTACCTGTTCTGCTTCGAATGGACAACTGGCTGCGGCAAAGCGAACAGACAGGTGAGGCCTGCATTCATCTAAAAAGTCGCGGTTGCTGCTTACGGCGAGAGCAGGGTACTCGGGACGCATGCCTGGAATACCAATTACAGCCGTGGTTGGTGGAAGCGGGTCGAGAGAGTTAGCCAACACGCGCGCACGCGAGCCTTCGAAGCCGAGAAAAGCAACGAACACGGTGTCGAATTCGTCTTCGGGGCCGAGAAGCTTGGCGAAGCCCGGCAATGGGGCGATTCCATGAAAGCTGCTGCTCAAGTCAAACATGGTTGCTTCGGTTGGGTTTGGATGGAGACGATAGTCTTTAGGTTCGACGTAGGTTGCTATGAGTTGCGGGACGTAAGTCAGTGCGCTTTCGATGAGAGGGGCCCATACGTCGGGCGTTAAGCTGGTGATGTCGATGCAGACCGAGGTGGGGTGATTTGCAAAGCTCCAGAGTTGTTGTGGCTCATGAAGGCTGATTGTCTGTGAGCGGCTTGAGATTGATGCGTGCGCCATTGTCGGATTGGTGGGGTCCTTTGAGAGCGATACGCATTGCTCGGGCAATCGCTGTCTGCGTTGTTCCCAGGCTGGGAGAACGCCGCGATCGTCGAGGCCGGTCGAGGCGAAGATTACAGTGATGTCGTCGGGTAACGAGCGGTCATCGAATGTAGCGAAAGTGGATGATTGTGAGAATGCCTGAAGTAGTTCAGATTTCATTGTGACCCCCCGAGAAAAACTGCTCAAACAATGCGAGTTGTTCAGGTAGTTCGTCGGGGGCAACTTGGCTGCGCCCTGCCATTAGTTGCTGGATTGCCCATTGTGGCTTGGTTTGAATCGAAAGAAGTGTGTCGGCGGAGAAGGTTGCTCGCCGCTTTCTCCGATGGCTGAATTCGAAGAATGGCGAGAAAATAGGGTGGAGTCGATACTCATCATCCTTCATCTCGCTTTCTGTTGTTGCTTTTGTGCGAGGACTTACCTCAAACGCCAAGTGCGCGACGCCATCGTTGAGAAGTTGTGACATGCTGGCCCGGGCATCTGGGGTGCCGGTAAGTACAAAACTGGCGATTTCCGGTGCATGGCCAATGGGGGAGCGGGCATATTCGAAGAATACTTTTCCGATTGCTAGAACGAGTCTCTTGAGTTCGATGCCTTTCTCTGTAAGTCCCTCTAGCTGGTCGAGACGCTTCTTTCCGACTGCCTTGGCTGCCTCTGTTTGGTTGATTGGATCGAGAGTGACTCGTTTGGCCGCCTTTGTTCCTGCCGAGGCGAAGTGGGTGGATACGCTTTCGTCGATCAGGTGGAGAAGGTAGCGAATGTTGCCTGATGCTAGCGTGATGAAGGTATCTGAGCCGCAGTAGTACTTCCGTATGCGAGCCCCTTTGCGCCCCTTTGAAAGCCAGAATAGGCTTGAGTATCCGTAGTTGTTGAGACGGTTCTCGCCGTAGGTTGGGTCGTTAATCCATTTGTGAGCGACGTCGATGGCCGTCTCGTCGTCCATTTCGGCGCAATATCGAATGAAGTATGCGTCTACTCCGAGATTGCGTGCCCACTTACCTAGGGATGGGTTCTGATGCTCAAGTTCGGAGACGACTGAAGCAGCTATCGCCCCAGCGCCCAGTCGTTTAGCCTCTTCCTTTCTGGACAGCTCTGGCAGAAGTTCGGCCATCGATGTGGGGATGGTTGCATCTTTTTGCGCGGCGAGGCGGAGGCGTTGCTCAACTACTTCAATGGCAAAGTGTCGCGCAAGTTCTGCGGAAATGTCGATTTCATTGTAATCATCGGGGGCGCGAAGGAGATCATGCTGGTCGATGGTTTGGCGTGTCTTTAGGCCATTCCTGCGCACCCCGATCTTATAGGATAACGGCGGTTCTGAGTGCTTTATGTATGTATTTACTATGGCCTGCTGATCGGGTGATAGATTTTCGTACTCGTCAATGCAGCAGAAGATGTTCCTATGATCGCATTCGGGTCGTGAGGCGATGGCGGTCGCGAAGTGACGTATTGGCGCCTCTGCCATGGAGAGTAGTGGGATGTCTGTGCGGTGAGGGTTGTTGATAAACATCTCAAGATCGATGATCGCCTGGGAAATTAGCTGCTTGAGGGTTTTGATATTTTTAGGAGCAGCCAAGCCGAGGCTTCTGGAGGTCTCGCTGAGTTCCTCAGAGGTGAATGCTATCCATTGTTCTCCTGTTTCGAGCCATTCGATTAGGCGTGCGAATTCAAGGGCGATAAGAAGGTTGATGTAGTGTGCGAATACTTTTGACCAGACATCTGGAGGTTGGTGGGAATCCTTGAAGCCATTTACTCTGTTTTTGTTGATGCGAACGTAGATGCCGAGATATGGGATTTTCCCATGTGTTCCCGTACGGACCATTCGCTCGTATGCTGCATCGAAACGCAATGAACGTAGGGCCGTTGTTTTTCCTGTCCCTCTTCCGCCAAAGAGTACGCAAGGCCGAATCGACTCAAGTTCCGAGAAGTAGGGTGGTTGGATGAAAAGAGACCCAAACAGGTTGCTTCGCCATTCGGCTCGATAGTCGCCGAAAAGATCTAGGAGAATGTCGTTCGGGGTGCTCACTAGGTTCGCTCCATTAGCGGAATCCAATTGGTTCTGTTCGATTTTGCCCAGAGAATGGGAAGCGAGGCATCGGGAACTGAGTGTTCGAAGGCGATGGTGTGGCCTAGATTGTAGAACCCCAAAGAATCAAACGTGGATTGCTTCATGTATGGCTTGAGAATCAGGTGCGAAGCATGGTCTTGCAGAAACTTAGTGAGTTCAGCCTGTGCGTCATGTCCCTGGGGGAGTCCGGGAATGGAGCCAATGCTGGAGATTGAGTGTTTGTTTGTTATTTCGTGACAGTGGTACGTTTTGATGGGAATCGCAGATACGGTCGAGAGGCCCTGAGCTGTTGCCGTAAGACAGAGATAGAAGACTGTGGTCGGATTGGCCTTGTGAGCGTCTCTGAAGGTCAGAGGAGCGGTTCGTCGATATGCTCTGTCCCAGGTTTTAAGTAGTTGCTGCCCGGAGCCAAGGAAATCATCGAGTAGAACTACTGGGTATCCCGCAATTGCCAAGTCTAGTGCTACGTGTGGCTCCACGATTCGATCTTCTGGGATGCCAATCTCTTGGCGGGCTTTCCGGCAGAACAGATTCCCAGAGTCTGTTGGATTGGGTCGTTCGCCTTCGAGTCGCGTGAAGTAAAGTGTGGATGTGGTTGTGCTTGTTGTGTGTGTGTTTTGTGCTCTGTTGAAGGCGAATGGCCGATACCCTTCGACGAGGTTCCTAAAGGCTCCCTTTAATAGCGAATTGACCGCTCGATCGGAAAAGACAACGAACCGGTCAAGCAGTGCGGTCGCAATGGCGACCTCTGTGTCTCCGCTAAAGTTGCTCATCCATGCTCGAGGGCGGACGCGGGTTGCTTCTGGCCAAAGCCCTGCCCGTTGAAGTGCATCGCATTTAGCGAGGACTCTGCGCTTCTGAGCCTCAACACTCATGGACCCTCTCCGTGTCTACGAAGCTGTTCGGCCATAATGGTATCGTTCAAATACCCGTCTGGGTGGAATTGTTGGAGTGGTCGCAGGTGGTTGTGGGAGGCACGTCCAATATGGTTTGTGGCTATTGATGCTTTATTGGCGGTGAGATGCCTTGCGTACTGACGCAGGCTAGTTCGGTGTCGCAGTCTTGATTGGTCGATGCTCCCTGCGCTGGTCAGAGGGAACTTGACGAGGCCAAAGGCACCCGAAGTCCTCATCGTTCATGCTAGGGGCATGCCCGCTATTGCAGCGCGCCCGTGAGAGGGTCACGGTGCCCTCTGTGGCCGGCCTACTCCGAGGCGGGCAGGCCCACCGCGTTGAGGCGGACGAAGGTCTGCATCAGCACGTAGAGGGCGAAGGCCGCGTCATCCACGCGCAGGTGTTGCTGGGTGGCCAGGCCCTGGATGCGCAGCAGATCCGCCCCATCCACGCGGAGCAGGAACGCCTGCTGCGCCAGCGTGCCCTCACCCGCGAAGGCCAGCGAGCGCCGGATGGCGTCGGTGCAGGCGGTGACGCAGGTGGAGTAGTTGCCCGCCATGAACGCGGCTTCGGCGGCGCGCGCGTGGTCGAACATGTCTCCCGGCGCCAGCGCGCTCACCGCGCCCAGCAGCTTGGTGGACGCTGCCTGCGAGACAGGGGCGATGGGCGGAGGCGGTGCAGCCACGACGGGTTCCACCCGAGGCGGGGGAGCGATCGCGGGGAACGAGCCCGAAGGACGGTGAGGCACTGGCGTCGGCATCATCGCCACGGCGGGGCCATGGCCCGAGGGCGCGGCCACATGCTGCGAAGGCGGCTGACGGTGCTGGAGATGCTGGGCGAGCTGCGCCTCCAGGCCCGCGGGCTGCGTGCCACCGACGGGGGCCACCGGACGCGGCGGCGGGACGATGCGCTTGGCGCGCAGGTCCTTGATGACCAGCCGGGTGATGGCCTTGAGCGTGTCGAGCACCCCGCGCCCATTGGTGGCCGCGGTCTCGAAGTCCGGCACGAGGCGCGGGTTGAGCTCCTGGCGCAGCTGCTCCACGGGCAGCACGTTCTCCAAGTCCCTCTTGTTCCACTGCATCACCAGTGGGAAGCGGTCCAGGCGGATGCCGTGCTCGTAGAGGTTCTCCTCCAGGTTCGCCAGCGACTCGCGGTTGGCGTCCATGGCGTCCGGCTGCGAGTCCGCCACGAAGACGACGCCGTCGGCGCCCTGGAGCACCAGCTTCCGCGTCGCGTTGTAGAAGACCTGGCCCGGCACGGTGTACAGCGCCAGCCGCACCGAGCAGTCGCCAACGCGCTCCACCTTCACGGGGAGGAAGTCGAAGAAGAGCGTCCGGTCGCCTTCGGTGGCGATGGACATCATCTCGCCCCGGTGCGCGGGCCGGACGGTTTCGTAGATCTTCCGCAGCGAGGTCGTCTTTCCGGACAAGCCTGGTCCGTAAAAGACGATTTTGGCGGCCACCTCGCGGGCCATCAGGTTCACGCTGCTCACGGTGTCAGCTTTCCTAGAACGACTCGACGCTTCGCGCCAGTTGCGGACGGGACATTCGCTGGGGTTCCCACGAGGTATTCGGCCGCCAGCAACGCGAACAGGGCCGCTTCCTTCGCCCCTTCCGGGAATCCCAGGGTATCAAGCCGGCGGACGGGAAGGGGGGCCAGCCTCGCCTCCAGCCGCTCCATCAACCGGGGATTCCGGGTGCCGCCCCCCGAGGCGTACATCGCCTCCAGACCTGGAGTGCGTGGCAGGACCCACGTCTCGTACGCTCGTGCCGTGCTCTCCACGGTGAACTCCAGCGCGGTGGCCATCAAGTCATGGGGGCGCGCCGAGTAGCCGGCCCACAGCCGGTCCACCAGGACGTCGCCATAGCGCTCGCGCCCGGTGCTCTTCGGCGGAGGCTGTGCGAGGAACGTGTCCGCGAGCAGCTCCGTCAGCAACGCGGGAATCACCTCCCCCTGTCGCGACAAGCTCCCCTCCCAGTCACAAGCGAGGCGGCCCTGGGTGACGCGACGCGCCAGCCCATCCAACACCATGTTGCCGGGCCCGGTGTCGAAGGCGAGGGTGTCATCCAGGCGGGAGCTGACGACGGACACGTTGGCGATGCCGCCAATGTTCTGCAGGGCGCGAGGCGCGTCGGCGCTCCGGAAGGCCACCCAGTCGAAGTAGGGAACCAGCGGCGCGCCATGGCCTCCAGCGGCCATGTCCCGGGTGCGGAAGTCGCTGACGACGGGCAGGCCCGTGCGCTCGGCGATGACGGAGGGCTCTCCAATCTGGAGGGTGGAGGGGAAGTCCGTGGTGCCGGGAGGCAGGTGCGCCATCGTCTGCCCGTGCGAGCCGATGGCTGCCACGTCCGAAGGCGTGAGCCCCGCCCGCTCAATCGCCTGGAGGGCGGCGCGGGCGAAGTGCTCCGCGAGCTCGAAGTCGAGCTGGCTCAGCGAGCGGGCGTCCTGGGGCCCGAGCATCCGGATCACCAGCTCCGGAGGGAAGGGCGTGGAGACATGGGACAGCAAGCGCAGGCGGGCGCCGCCGCCGGTGCCCGTCACCTCGCAGAGGGCGGCCTCCACCGCGTCCGCGCTGGTGCCGGACAGCAGCCCGACGCACAGTCGCGGGCGCTGGGAGTCGGAGAGGGGAGGTTGGAGGCGCATGCCTCCTAGTTTAAGGCTCGCCCCCCACACTCCGCCGTCAGCGGCCGGTCGAGCGAGGGCTCCGTGCGTGCGGACCCTTACGTCCCGAGGCGCCAAGCGCGCGCAAGCCGTTCTCCTGAAGACGCTTCCGGGCGTCCCGAGCCGTCAGCCCCGTGAAGTGCATGGCCACGGCGACCTTCACCTCACCACCGGCCGCTTCCAGGAGGAGCGAGGCCTCCGAGGCGGGCAGCTCCGTCAGTTCAGCCACCATGCGCGCGGCGCGGGCCCGCAGCTTCGCGTTGACGGGACGCACGTCCACCATGCGGCCCCGGTACACCTTGCCCAGTGCCACGAAGGCCGCGGTGGTGATGGCGTTGAGGATCAGCTTCGTCGCAGTGCCGGCCTTCAGCCGTGTGGATCCGGCCACCAGCTCCGGCCCCGTGCGCGCCAGCACCAGTGTGTCCACGTCCGCGCGAGTCCCGGGCCGGTTGCAGCACACCAGCACCGTATGAGCGCCCCGCCGCTTCGCCTCGCGCAGCGCGCCCCGGACGTAGGGCGTGGAGGCGCTGGCGGAGATGCCGCACACGACGTCGAGAGGCCCCGCGTCGAAGGCGCGCACGTCGGAGGCGCCGGCGTCGGCGTCGTCCTCGGCGCCTTCCACGGCGTGCGTCAGCGCCCGGCGTCCACCGGCGATGCGAGCCTGGACCTGGGAAGGGGAGCTGCCGAACGTAGGAGGACACTCGCTGGCGTCGAGCACGCCCAAGCGTCCACTGGTGCCGGCACCGATGTAGAGAAACCTGCCGCCCGCCCGCAACGCGTTCGCCACGGCCGTCGCTGCCTGGGTGACAGCGGGCAACGCGGAGCGAACCGCACGGACGGCGACGACGTCCTCGTCATGTAACTGGCGGACGACCGACCCGATGGAGCGTAGATCAAGGTCGTCCGCGCGGGGGTGAAGCCGCTCGGTGGGAGGGAGTTTCGTTGATGAAGCGCGTGAGGACCCCGCCCCCGAGCGCATTACTTCAAGCCGCCTTCGTCACCTTGCCCGCTTTGATGCAGCGGGTGCAGGCGAGAACGCGCTCCGTGCGGCCCTCGACGCTGGCCCGGACCTTCTGCAGGTTCGGGAGGGTTCGCTTCTTGGTCTTGTTGTTCGCGTGGCTGACGTTGTTGCCGACGAGCGGACGCTTGCCACAGATGTCACACTTCCACGCCATGACCTCTAACTCCTTGAAAACTGGGGCGTTGGACGCCTGCCGATAAAGAGCGGCGGAACCTGCCAGAAAGCCGCTTGGAAATCCAGCCTTTCAGCCGTTTGGATCAGCCCTTCAGCGGATCCTTCTTCTTCAACATGTCTTGAACCAGGCGTGCGGCGCGCACTCCGGCGAGCAGCTCGCCCTCCAATCCGAGGCCGGGAAGCACCTCGCGGCCCGCGAGCAGCAGGTTCTTCACCGGGGTTCGCTGACTCAAACCGGTGACGCCCAGCACGGCCTCCGACTCGAAGCTGTAGAGCGGGTGCGGCATCAGCCGCGTGCCGCGCGAGCCGCTGGCGTCGAGATAGGGCACCGAGCGCAGGAGCCGGTGCTGCGCGGTGAAGGGCATCACCGCGTCCAACTGCGCGTCGATGCGCGTGGCCAGGGCCTGCAGGTGCTCCTCGCCCAGCTCCCGGGCGGAGGCGGGGATGAAGACGCCGGCGCACACGACGCGCAGGCCCTCCGCGTCCTTGGGCTCCTTGCCACTGGTGGCCGAGGGTCGCGCGGGGTGGATCTGGAGCAGCATGGCGCCCAGCTCCGCGTCCTGCGTGTCCACGAGCGTCAGCTCGCCCAGGCCCCGAGGGAGCGCCGCCTCCGGCACCACCCAGTTGACGGTGAAGAGGATGGACTTGGTGTTGGACTGGTCCAGGTGCTCCAGCAGGCCCCGGTGGTGCTTCTTGTCCGTCACCAGCCGCCGCAGCGCGCCGGAGTCGGTGGCGGCCACCATGCACGCCGCGCGGTAGAGCGTGTCCGAGCGCACCAGCTTCACGCCCGCGAACTTGCTTCCATCGAAGGACAGCTCCTCGACGATGAAGCCCGTGGGGCTGTCGCGCCCGAGCACGTCGCCGCCCAGCTCCGCCAGCCGCCGGGTGAGCATCTCGCGCAGGCCGTCGTGGCCGCCGGTGAAGTAGGAGGGCGCCGCCAGCACCTGGGACAAGGGCCGGGTGAGGGCGAGCGGTGACTCCGGCTTCTCCAGGTGGTTGATGAAGGGGCGCAGGCCGCGCACCAGGGCGGCGGCGGGAGTGTCCGAGGCCAGCCGGGGCGGGGTGTCCAGCCCGGGG